>NZ_JAUBVE010000033.1:0-65054 GCF_036705715.1 Microcoleus sp. AT3-D2
CTATTTGGTATTTTATTCATCATTACAACTATGTTTTGAGCCAATGAAGATCTAATCACTACATATTTATCACTACCCACACAAAAAACCCCGCGCCACCAGGTAGAAAGGTTCATTACTAAAAAAGTAATCGCAATGGCTGTTTGCGAGGTATTGTCAAGTTTTGTCATTACCAGATTCAGGCCGAATCTTCGTTTACGAAGCCCCAAATTTGCCCTCAATTGCATTTCTAATCCTCTCATCTTCCAACGCTTACCTCTTTTTTGATTTACTCACATTTGCTCTTGGTCTTCCTAATGGCGACCCACTGAGCCTAATGCCTTTTTCTTTGCACCATGCTCGGTTGTCTATTGTACGATAAATACGATCGGCATGAACGGATTCACCGATAGTGTCCTGTGAATCTATAATAAGCTTCTACTTGTGCTTTTAAGTCCCCTGATTCGTTTAAATTATCCCAGCTCATCCGGTCTAAAAATACATATCCTTCAAAGCAGCTCGCTGATATTTTGGCTCCAAACTCTACGCTTTTTCCGGCTTTTCCTCTGACTATGGGACGGATGTGGGGTTGGCTTAAACTTACTATTCTATCCTCAATACTCTGTTTATTATTGTCAAATAACCATTGCTGTTGGCGAGAGACTTCTGTGAGGACTAGCAAGGTTTTATATTGCTTTTTATTCAGATTTTCCAGGGTGGCACCTGACTCGATTAGCTGTTCAATATGAGCCAAGTTTCTTTTGATATATTTAAGTTGTTTTTTAATTGCCTGTCTTTTTTTATTTCGGGAGGGTCTTCTTTGTTTGGCTATTAATAAGTAATCTTTTCGGGCAAGATTACGGTAGGTTCTAGGTTTTTTCTGGATTTGACCTTTGAGCGGTTTATACAGAATGTCTATAATTTTTTCGCTGTGAACTCGGGCTCGGTTTAATAGTCCTAAGTCGGTCGGATAACTAATATCGGCGCTCAGCGCAGGTTGCATCTATGATTAGTTTACCGCGATTGGATGACTCATTTTTGGCATCCGAATCCTTTTTTTTTTGGTTTGATTGGGGTGGTGGAACGCATTTTTTCGACCAGGCGTTCGTTCACTTTATTAATTAGATTCCAACTAATCCGTTGGCAAAAGTGTACGGCGGGGTGATGGGTCAAATGGTAGTTCATTGCTGTAGCTTGATTGACCGAGAAAGTATTGTAGATACGGGTTTTCCCGGATCTGTTCTACCGTTTCACGATCACTAATTAAGAGTTTTTCTTTAATAATTAATGCCCCCAACGCCATCCGAAAGGATTTAGCCCTTAAGCCCTTTTCGGTGGGGAAGTTTTGGGCATATTCTGCTTCAAACTCTGACCACGGGATTAGTTGAGCCATTTTTACCCAACGGTTGAGGAGTGACAATTTTCCTCCGAAGGGCAGTTCAAACTCGGATGGGGGGTTTGGAGGCAGCTCAACTTTTCGGTACACGATCGTAGGTGGTGATTCACGGGTTTTGACTTATTTTACCTGTTTATCTTGCACTTTACTCTCGATCGCGCGATCGAATAACCTTTCGCCACGTCAAGAGCGAGCGCTTATTCAGCAAGCCCTAATTAAGCGAGAGTCATTCCCCGCCAGGTTCCTGAAATTTGAGCCACCAGAGAGAGTGCTGGCGAATCCAAGAGAACGTCAACGGTCGCGCTTACTTCTATCTTATGGTTGAGCCTCATAACTTGTCGCCAGCGACCGTTGCCGTTCAAGAGTGCGGTGACGATCACGATTTAATCGCTGTTTAGTCTAAACTCCAATTAATATCAACCATCCTTCAGTTTTTCGACTAACAGTCAACAGTCAACAGTCAACAGTCAACAGGCCCTACTCCATATCACGGCAAACTGCTGGGGCCGCGAGCGTTGAGCCGATCAAAAACGTATCGGGAAATTGCCGGAAATGCTGTTTCGTCCTTGGAATAAGCAGGATCGTCTGCGAAAACAACTAAGATATAAATCGCGCGATCGTCTAAAGTTCTCACAAATGCTGCTTCGCTGCGGGATTTGGAGGTATAGCCTACTTTGGAACCAAAATAAATATTAGGTGGTAAAGATTCGCCCAAAAATCCTTGTATCGAGTTGAGAGGGTCTTTTTTCCACGCCTTGGGGTCTAAGTCTCTCGTTAGCAAGTAAGCCATTTTGCGGCTGGCGACGCTAGAAACCGCTTGTCTAGTATAGATTTCATATATTAATCTGGCGGCTTGGTCGCTAGTTACTTGATTGCGAATCGGCTGAGAAGCATCGCCCCGCAATTGCAAGTCGCGACCGATTGGCCCTTCTTGTCTTAAATAGTATATGGGATAATTTTTGGTGCTTATACGAAGATCATTGTAGCCTGCTGACTGGAAAAATGTGTTAATTTGAGTGCGCTTTTTCAGCCATGTTTGCAACTCTTCTCCTGCGAGCCGTCCGCCGGATTTTGTATCTGTGATTTTGTCTAAAAGCCTGCTGGCAGCATCGTTGTTTGAGATGCGAATCATTTGTTCGAGGTCGTTTTTAAAGGCAGATTCTCTTTGCGTAATGAGACCTTTTTCTATGGCTGAGTAAAACGCTGCCATCCAAAATAACTTGGCAACGCTAGCGGGAAATCGGAGAGTTTGATTTTGATATCCGGCGAAGGTGTGAGTTTGGGAATTGCTGACATCAAATAAGCTAATTGATAGCCGTTCTGCGGGCAGTCCTTTGCTGGTTGCAATCTTCACAGCTTCATCAACAATCCCTTGCAATTCTTGAGAGTAAACTGGATTGGGAGGTGTTTTGATGTTGTAGCTGAAGGTAGGCTCGCTTTGACGATCGGCTAAATTTTCCGATGGTTCAATTGTCGGAGGCGAGAGTGCTTCTTGAGGCGAGAGTGCTTCTTGAGTCAAGATGACTGGCGGTTCTGGAGGACGGCGAATTCTGAACGGTATTGTGACAATCCAACCGATCGCGATCGCCCCGGCAATTAAGCACAGGATGTTACGGTATTTTAACCGAGAAAATTTCGTCCTCACTCGGCGACGGGATTGGACTGGGCCTTCGCTGCTTTGGCGTCGGCGTCCGACTGGGCGCTGGCTTCTTTGGCGTCGGGATTGGATTAGACCTGTTGCATGAATCTTAGCTTGATCGGTCAACCGCAGATACAAGGCAGATGAACGCAGATGAACCCAGATAATTTCAAGAATTGAGAGCGACTTTTGCAAGAGGTCTATGGGGCGTCGGGTCTGGATTGGGCGACGAGATGGGACAGGGCGCTCGGTGCTTTGGCGTCGGGACTGGACTGGACGCTCGCTGCTTTGGCGTCGGGACTCGATTGGGCGTTGGGGCCCGATGGGGCGGCGTCGGCGTTCTACTTGCATTACAGTTTTGTGCTATCAAACTCGCACGATCAGTTTATAATAGGGCGGCGTCTAAATGACAAGTGTATCGATCTAGTCGGCTGTTGCCAATTTTATCTGTCTACTAGGCTGATTGGGACTTCTAGTAATTGTAAAATTTTCAGGATAGCACTGAGTTGAAGCAAAATCCTTTGAAAAACATGAGAAATTTTTGGAGTCTGGCTGTTTTGGGATTTGCGATCGCCGGCGTGAATAATTCTTTGATACCTGATGTTTGGGCATTTCAGTCTCAATCTGCTGCGGGATCTGTTCTCGATCGACCAACAGCAGGACGCGGTGCAGATGTAGTGGCTGCCTTGACGGGAGAAAGCGAAAATCGGGAAGTAACAAACAAGCAAACTGTTTCCAGTTTCCCGATTCTATTTTGGGACTTCAACAATTTACCCGAAATTTCCTATTCCGAATTGCTGGAGGTGCTGGCGAGACGACAAGACTCAAATAATACGGAGAGAGAAACCGCTGCACAACCAGAAGACATAGCACGTTTTGAAAAGGTTGTACAGTATGCAAAACAACAAAATTTGCACGATCGCTCGATGGGAGAAATCGTCCAGGCGATCGCCGATAATTTCCTAGGAAAGCCCTATGCCGCTGGTTTGCTGGACGAATCCGGCGAAGAAAAGTTGATCGTAACTTTGAATAAATTTGATTGCGTTTTGTTTGTAGAAACCGTTTTGGCGATCGCCAGGGGCGTAGCAGTACAAGATTACGACTATCAAAATTTTGTAAATCGCATAGAAGAACAGCGGTATTTAAACGGTAAAATCAACGGTTATTGCAGCAGATTGCACTATTTTTCCGAATGGATTAACGACAATCAAAAACGGCAAACAGTGGAAAATATTACTGCTGAATTAGGCGGAGTACCCATGAATAAAACACTAAATTTCATGAGCCAGCACCGCAGCAGTTACCCGCAAATGGTCAAAGACGAAGCAACTTATCAGTGCATTGTCAGCCAAGAAGCAGACTTAGCCAAAACTACTGTTAATTACATCCCGACAAATCGGATAAAACGTGTTTATTCTCAGTTAAAACCAGGGGATATTGTAGCGGTAGCCACGGATGTTAAAGGATTGGATGTCACGCACACGGGTTTAGTTTATCGGAATGCTGACGGGAACCTCGGTTTAATTCACGCTTCGCCGACTGGGGAGGTGACGGTTGCTTACGACTTGCACAGATATATTAGCAGAGTCGAAAGTGCGATCGGCATTGTAGTCGCTAGGGCGAAAACACCTCATTAAATTGGTTTGTACTCGTAGGGTACATCAGATTGCATTATTTTAGCTGAAAATAGAAAATTTCTTTGCTGACGCACCCTACAAACTCTCTTGTAGGGTGGGTACGCGAACTCGCCCGGAATATACAATTTAAATGCACAACAGCTTATTGAACAATTTCGCTGCGAGATACCTTACTACTTCTAGCAGGATTTGGCGTTAATTCCGGCGGCGAAACTTGAACACTTCCCCACTCATTCAAAAAGCTTTTCAGCAAAACCTCTTGCTGAGTGCGAAATGTCTCGACATTTGCCCCTCCATTCATAATCACAAACCACACTGTTTCTTGCTTTTGAGTTGGCAGCGCTCCGCCCAAAGCGCTAACATTATCCAACGTGCCAGATTTAATTACTGCTAATTTGGGAAGCGGCCGTTCTGATAGTATTCCTTTATCTTTCCCAACTACAGTTAAGACATCAGCAACTGTCATGCTGTAAGGTTCAAGATAGCGTTCTAAAGCTATAAACAACGCACAAGCAGCCCGGGGAGAAATGAGATTTTCTTCGCTCAATCCCGAACCATTAACGAGTTGAATTTCTGCGGGCGGAACTCCGGTTGCTGCTGCTGCTTTTTGCGCGACTGTTTTGGCACCGCCGACAGTATCAGCTAGCATATCTGCCATGAGATTGTTGCTGTACTGATTCATTTTTTTTATCAGTTCAGCAAGGGGCAAAGAATAATGTTTGACTAAAGGCTGCACCTCTTTGGGAGATGCTGACAAAACTTGTACAGTACCCTCAATTGCTATTTGGGGTTTCGGCGTATTGGGAGGCAGTGTTTGATACTGGGCGGCGGCTTCGCTCGGCCAGATTTCACTGTTCAATCCTTGTTTGAGCAATTCTCCCGATTTGAGGGGATCAAGTTCAAAGTTCATGTAAAACTTATCGACAATTATCAAATTGCCACTGACTCGCTTGATGCCTTTTTGACTTAAGGCGTTACCAAGGGCGATCGCCTCTTCCCAGACAAACAACGGATCTTCGCTTCCGCCAACAATTAAATCGCCTTTTAATACGCCGTTTTCAATTTTTCCAGTTGTACCAATTAAGGTAATAAATTGATGTTCCGGCCCGAATTGTTGCAGCGCTACGAGAGATGTTGCTACTTTGGTAAGAGAAGCGGCTGACAGAGGAACTGTACCTTGATGATTGGCTAGCAAAGTATTGCCAGATTGCATCCAGACGCCTTGGTTTTCTTTGGCAAAACCTTGGGCTGTTAAGCCGTTGAGATATTGCTGGATTTTGGTATTTGTGGGGGTTTCAGGATTGGTAGCAGAGACTATTAAGGGCTGAGGCTGACTTGGTTTAACTGGCGGCGGGGAAGATTCAGCTACAGGAGAGGGAGATGCAAGTTGAGGTGATTCAGTAGCGGCGCATCCGGCAATAATTGTGAGAAGGGCGATCGAACTCGCAGCAGTCAAGTAGCGGTTTTTCAGCATTACTTTAATTTTTTTTCATCAAATGTTACGATCGTCTGTCAGCACGCCCGATGGAAATTTTAGCACTAGCCCGCGCGTTTTGGAGCATCCGCATCTGCGTTACCAGAATCCGGAACCGCTGACATTAGCTATCTTCTTCTCCATCTTTCTTCGTGCTCTACCCTACGGGAACGGCTTCGCCGAACCCGTCTTCGTGGTTCATTAAATAGATATTGTTTAAATACTGCGGGATTTTATACCAATAGCCCGGACTGTTTTTAGTTTGTAATCTGAAACCCTGGATTTTCCGTTGGTAGCTCGATTGCCTTAGAGCCGGGAAACCCTTATTCTACGGTTGGTAATCAAAAATTGTCCGAAGTATTGAAATCTAAAATCTAAAATCTAAAATCTAAAATAGTATGATTTTCAGCGCCTGGGGCCTTCACCCCAGGCCGATCGCTCTCACAAATTTTCGATAAACTGGTTTACCCAGCCATACTCCCCATACTCAGCGGCACCATTTCCCCGTGCATCGTCAGGCCTAATAACATCGGTCCGCCTGGTCGTATCAACTCTCCTGTAAGCGCGCAGCGTTCCTCTTGCTGTGCTGTGGCATCAATGCTGGCTCGAATATCCGATCGAGAAAACATCTGCCGATACTCTCCAGACTTCTGCTGCACGTAATTCCAGAGCAAATCTCGAATCAAAGCTTGATAGCCTTGATTGCCTGCGAGCTCTTTAAGTCTCTCTTTGAGTTCTCTTTCGAGTCGAATGCTGGTGACTTCCATTTCGGTGGTTGAGGTTCTAGGTAGGGTATGCATAATTTTTTCTCCGTGACGGGTGGACATATGTGTAATATCAGTGTAGTATGTTTACAGCTAGATTGAAAGCCTCTTAACCACCTTCTGCCTACAGTGAAATTTCTCCCCACCTACTCCACCTATCAACTGAAGTGCGATCGCCCCACGGGTCACTCCGAGTCGTTACGGCACGTCTTTAGCACGGGTTTTTCGACTGTCGCAGCGACCTCGTGGGCGGGCTTGGGCCTAAATAAACACGGTTATAGTGGATTAGGACAAATTGCAGAAATTAATGACAACGAGGTAGACCGGCACGGTCTGCAAGTGGCACAGCCATATCGAGATACGCGAAGCGGGAGGTACAGCTAAACGACTGTACCAAGACAGGATGAAAATTTGCCTTTAGCAGTTTTTCTAGCCCCCGCTTCTAAGTAAGAGAAGCGGGGGCATTTGATTGGATATTTGAGAAATTTGATCGGCTTGGGGTACTGGCAAAAAACCAGATGTAGCCAATGCTGACGAAGCAAGCAAAATTCAAAATTCAAAATCTAACATCTAAAATCCAAAATTGATGAGGAGGAGCAAGCCGTGACCGTAGTAACTGATGTATTGAGGCAATCTGTGGTGGTATTTTCTCAGAATTACCTACCGATGAGCCGTGTCAACATCAAACGGGCGATCGTACTGTTGGTAACAGGCAAGGCTGAACCTCTTGATTTTAGCATTGGCAACGGCTGGCTGGTGCGATCGCCCAGCACCAGCATCCACGTACCCGAACAAATCCGCTTGACTTTTGGTAACAGGGAACGCCTGTGGAAAGTGCCCCCGGTCAATCGCCGGGAAGTTCTGCGCCGCGACGCTCATTCTTGCCAATACTGCGGTAGCAATCGGCATTTGACGCTGGATCACGTGATGCCTCGCTCCAAGGGCGGCCCGCATACTTGGGACAATGTGGTGACTGCTTGCGAACGGTGCAACTCTCGTAAGGGCGATCGAACTCCCATAGAAGCTGGAATGTCTCTGCGAACTAAGCCGAAGGCCCCCATACACCCCACTGTTGCTTTTGCCGAACTGTTTTGGCACGAATATCAAATTGGGGAATAGGGCATGGGGAATAGGGCATGGCGCATGGGGCATGGGCCAAACAGTCTCTTGGTAATTGGTAATAGCTAATAGTTAATAGCTAATTCAGTCCTGTAATTAAAAAGGATTTTAGGTCCGAATAGCAAACTTTTCATTCCGACCTATCCAATGCCCAATGCCCAATGCCCAATGCCCAATTCCCAATTCCCGATGCCCAATTCCCAATTCCCGATTTTCAATTTTTAACTTTCAATTCCAAATTTAGGGCTGTCAATATGCTGAAGTTGACTTACACTGAAACGGGCTTTAACCTGGAGCGTTTGGCTCAATCTCCCGAACAGTTAGTGGCGCTGCGAGTTGTGCTGGCTATGCGAGTTGGTCAAAGCATCAGCGTCGAACCGAGCACTGCGGCATTTTTGCTGCCCGCGAATTTGCCGGCGCTGTCTCTGTTGGAATCTGAGGCCCGCCGAAACGACAACGATGCGATCGCCCTTTGTGTTGCTGATGCTGACTTTGTAGAAGTGACTCTGCGCGGTACGTGGATTTCTGACGCGTCTGAGGGGGCTGACGGCGTGTTTGCGACTGTTTTGGGCGATCGGGCCGAGCTCTTGCTGCTCAAACTTTGGCTCGAAACTCAGGCTGCTGCAGAGGTTGTCGGGGAAGTCGGCGATTAATATCGGATGTGGAAGGAAGAGGGAACAAGCAAGAGGGAACAAGCAAGAAGGAAATATTTTCTTAATATCACACTCCCCCACTTTTTCCCCCTCTCCCGCCAGAAGCGCACTCAATTCCATTCTCCTTGCAGCCCAAAAGCAGCCCAATAATAAGGAGATTGCCATTCTGGAAGCTGTAGCACTTCGATTTGCGCCGATCGCAGTGCCGCAGCAGGCGCCAATTTATCTTGGAGCATTTTTTTGTAAAATCGTGTCATCAACTCAGAAGTTACTTGATCGTCAACACTCCACAGAGAAACCACCACACGAGGCGCCCCCGCATACATAAACCCTCTCGTCAAACCCACCAACCCTTCTCCTTTAATGTCTTTTCCCAAACCCGTCTGACACGCACTCAGCACCACCAACTCAGCCGGTAAATTGAGATTAAAAATATCATTCAGTCGCAAGTAGCCATTTTGTAACGTGCCTTTCTCATCAACCAAAGAAAGCACCAATCCCGATAATTCTGGATGTTTGCTATTGGCAAATCCGTGCGTAGCGAAATGAACAATGCGATATTGAGATAAATCGGGATTGGTTGCCGTGGTACGATTAGCCGTAAAGTCAAACGCTTGTTTTTCCAAATCATCCGGTACCAAAGCCAAGATTTGCTCAGCTTCAGTTCGCGAGAAAGGTAAGCGAGTCCAATAAATTTCGGCCTCTGATGCAGATCTCTGTAATTGTTGCGCTTCCACTGACAAATTTTCAACAGTTTGATTCTTCGTTACAGGCGATGTACTCGTGCCTTTGAGCCGTTCATCGTCAGTGCTAAAAACTGGATCTGCAAACAAGGCGATCGTTTTTGGAGCCGGTTGACGAGTCGCCATATCCCGCCGCAGAATAGCTAAAGTTGAAGCAGAAGGCAGATTAACAATTTCATGCTTAACTATTAGCGGCGCTTCAGATTTTTCCATAGTAAGAGCACTGAAAGGAATGTATTGCAAGGCGCCATCCGCAACAATTAGCAAGCGCTTGTTGCCCAACTCAGAAGCAACAGGAGCGAGGATAATTTGGCTCAGAAGTACAGCAGATTCGGCAACCATTTGAGGAACGGTTCTCGTGGTAGCTTTGGTTAAAGTATCGCGGAAATTCTTAGCGGTGGCTTCAATCTCGGTGCGAGAAGGGAGTTCGTAACTGGTGAAAGAAGTTTTCGTCACCGCCCACAAATAACTGCGCTCCTCACCCAGAGAATATTCTAAAAGTAGCGTATTGTCATCGAGTACCTGTTGTTGAATTTGTGGCAAATTGAGAGGTTCGGGATATTTGAGAGCAGCGTAACGAGGACTGATAGCGCGAATTTTAGCTTCTATTTGAGCGAGTTGCTTGAGAACTGTGTCGATTTTTTCTTGAATTTCATCCAGAGATTGTTGGGTAGATTGAGCGCTGACAATTTGGTATTTGCGATTCTGAAAATCACTGAGTTGTTGTTGCAAATTTTGTTCTTGTGCTAGCAGTTGCGAGTCAACACCTTGGCGAATATTTGCGCTGGCTTCGCTGAGGAGTTCAAGCAGACTGCGGGCACGGGCACGTTCGCTAGCATGAAAGGCTTGTGCGTCGTACCCTTTATCGGGATTTTTCTGGTGCTGTTGCATCAACAAATGGATGTAAAATTGGTAATAATCTTGGTTGCGGGCAAAGTAAGACTGGCGCAGTTCTTGGCTACCGATTTGAGTGCGGAGGTTTTCAATAATATTAATTGCGGTTTCGATTTCGGTTTGGGCAACTGTGAGGTTATTTTGTTGCCTGTTTAAGATGGCTTGATTGTAGATGATGTGCGCTTCTTCTGTTTTGTAACCGAGTTGTTGGGATAGAGATAAAGCTTGTTTATAGTTTTCAAGGGCGGTAGAATTCTGACCTAAAGCAGCTTGTATTTTCCCTATTTGATTGAGGACTGTGGTTTCTTTTACTTTGTCGTTTAAGTGTCGGGAGATTTTTAAGGCTTGGTTGTAGGCATTCAAGGCAGTTGACCATTCTTTTGAAGCGATGTAGGTGCTACCAATGCCAGTTAAGGCAGTAGCTTCTGCTGCTAAATTACCTGCGGGTCGAGAGATGACTAGGGCTTTGTTGTAGGAGTCTAGGGCATTTTTCCAGTTTCCTGTAGCAGCGTGAATATCACCAATGTTGTTGAGGGTGTTGGCGACTGCTGCTTGGTCATTTAATTGATAGAATAAGGGCAAAGCTTGGTTATAGTAATCCAGGGCTGTTTTCAGGTCAGCTAAATCAGTGTAAAGTTGACCGAGACTGTTGAGTAGGGCTGCTTGTTCTGTTTTAGCACCTGCTTGTTTTGATAATGGCAACGCTTGATTGTACGAGTCTAAGGCAGATTGAAATTGTCCGAAATTGACGTAAATCTTACCAATGGATAAGAGAGTCTGTGCAGCTTGGGCGTAGTTTCGCTCTGCACGATAGAGTGCGAGGGCTTCTTCTAACTTTTGAAGTGCGAGTTGTCTAGATTCGGCGGTTTCTTGGCTAGACAGTTGATTTCCTCTGAAAAATGCGACTTCAGCCGCAGAAACTTTGATTCCTGTGGCAATATCCCAGACACGGGCGGTTCTATCCCGACTAGCAGTCAGAATTTGGCGACCATCCGGGCTAAATACGGCACTTTCGACACTATCTTCATGTCCTCGGAAGATTGCTAACAAATTGCCTTGGTTGTCCCATAAACGGGCAGTTTTATCCTCACTAGAAGTGAGAATTTGGCGACCATCAGGACTAAATACGGCGGTGTTGACAGAACTGTCATGATCTCGGAATATGGCTAACAGATTGCCTTTGATCTCCCATAGCCGGGAGAGTCTATCCCCACTGGTGATTAAAATTTGCCGACCATCCGGGCTAAATACGACGCTGCTGCTAGAACTAGAGCCTTTCTCTACATCCTTCTGCCCCCGAAACTCTGCTAGGAGATTGCCTTGGGTATCCCACAGACGAGCATACCCGTGGGAATCATTGCCGAGGGTAAGGATTTGCCGGCCATCGGGGGTAAAGATGGCATTATCAACCCACTCATGCCCCCGAAACTCTGCTAGGAGATTACCTTGGGTATCCCACAGACGGGCGGTTTTATCCGAACTGCTGGTCAGGATTTGAGTTCCATCTGGACTAAAGACTAGGGTGTTGACTTGATACTCATGCCCCCGAAACTCAGTCAGGAGATTTCCTTTGGTATCCCACAGACGGGCGGTACTATCTATACTAGCAGTGAGAATTTGATTCCCATCTGGGCTAAATACTGCCCTTGTAACAGAACCCTTGTGTCCTTGGAATTTTGCCAGGATATTACCTTTGATATCCCACAAGTAGGCAGTTTCATCACCCACTGCAAGGATATGTCCGCTATCGGGGCTAAATACAGGTCTGGAGAGTCTTTCTTGAGGGACTTGAAACTCGGTTAGAAGATTGCCTTTGGTATCCCACAGGTGAACCATTTTCTCGGTCGTGGTAAGAATATGGCGACCATCAGGGCTAAATACGGCACGCTGGACTTCGTTGTTCTCCTGTAACTCTGCCAGTTGAGCGTTATTTTTGGACAAGCTTTCCTGAAAAATTTGTAGGGCAGCCATTTGCTCGGCTTGGGCAGTAATTGCCACTGACACATCCCACAACCGGGCAGTGCCTTCATTACCAGCAGTGAGAATTTGCCGACCATCGGGGCTAAAGACTGCACTGTGAATAGCACCTTCATGTCCCCGGAACTCTGCTAAGAGATTATCTTTGGTATCCCACAACCGGGCGATTCCAGGGCCGAAAGTCTCACTGCTGGTCGTGAGAATTTGCCGGCTATCCGGGCTAAAGATTGCACTTCCAAGATGTCTTTCATCTGCCCGAAACTCTGCTAAGAGATTACCTTTGAGATCCCACAGACGAGCAGTATCATCTAAACTCTCAGTCAGAATTTGACTTCCATCAGGACTAAATACAGCACTTTCGAGTCTTTCCTTATGCCCCCGGAACTCGGTAAGGAGATTACCTTTAAGATCCCACAGACGGGCAGTTTCATCATTACTTGCTGTCAAAAATTGACGACCATCGGGGCTAAAAACGATACTTTTGACAGCCTTCTCATGTCCGAGTGGGAATTCGGCTAAGAGATTACCTTTGGTATCCCACAATCGGGCAATTTTATCCTCACTGGCGGTGAGAATTTGGCTACTATCGGGACTAAATGTTGCACTGTTAACGATCCACTGCCATTCTTCTATGTCCTCAACTTTCCTGGGCACCCGCAACTCACTCAGGAGATTACCTTGGCTATCCCACAAGCTAACCGGATAGCACTGACAATCGCTGGGGAGGATTTTGCTACCATCTGGGCTAAATTCTGCATTGATGTGACTGCCTCCTTGCAATACAGAGAGAAGATTGCCTTTGTTATCCCACAAACGGATGTTTTCACCATTGGTGGTGAGGATTTTACTCCCATCGGGGCTAAATCTTGCTCGATAGACGCCTTCTTCATGTCCTTTAAACTCTGCCAGGAGATTGCCTTTAAGATCCCATAATCGTGCCGTTTCATCTCGACTCGCGGTGAGAATTTGCTGGCCATCGGGACTAAAGACAGCACTGCTAACCAAACTTTTATGTCCCCGAAATATTGCCAGTTGAGCATTATTCTCGGACACATTTTCTAGAAGGGTTTCCCTAGCAACTATTTGCTCAGATTCAGCAGCAATTGAGGCTGACACATCCCACAAACGAGGCACTTGATCCCAAGCAAAGGTGAGGATTTGCCGGCCATCTGGACTAAATACGGCACTCACTGCACTCTCATGTCCCCGCAACTTTGCTTTGAGATTGCCTTTGGTATCCCAAATTTGAGCAGTTCCATCTCGACTACTGGTTAGAATATGCCGGCCATCGGGGCTAAATCCTTGTACACCCCAGCGATAAACTTTATGTCCCTGGAATTCTGCTAAAAGATTGGCTTTAGTATCCCAAACCCTGGCTGTATCGCTACTAGCGGTGAGGATTTGCCGACCATCGGGACTAAATTCTGCACTGTAAACCGACTCTTTATGCCCCTGAAACACGGCTAACCCATTACCTTGGGTATCCCACAGACGGGCAGTTTTATCTGCACTAGCCGTGAGGATTTGGCTACCATCGGGACTAAATTCTGCATTAATGACACTATCTTCATGTTCCTGAAACTCTTTGAGAAGATTACCTTTGCTATCCCATAAGTAAACAATTCCATGGGAATCGACAGAAAGGATTTGGCGACCATCCGGGCTAAATACAGCTTTTGAGGAGACTAATCCGCCACTTGTTATCTTTTGATGACCTTGGAACTCAGCGAGGAGATTGCCGTTGATATCCCACAAATGAAATTTATCCCTAAAACCGGCTCGCTCGGAAAACCGACTAATGGTGAGAATTTGCCGGCTATCTGGACTAAATACGGCATTTATGACTTTATCGCCATTCTCAACCCCTCGGAACTCTTTGAGGAGATTGCCTTTGAGATCCCACAGGCGGATGGCTTCATACTCAGTAATGGTCAGAA
This sequence comes from Microcoleus sp. AT3-D2, assembly GCF_036705715.1. Taxonomy (NCBI): domain Bacteria; kingdom Bacillati; phylum Cyanobacteriota; class Cyanophyceae; order Oscillatoriales; family Microcoleaceae; genus Microcoleus; species Microcoleus sp. AT3-D2. The sequence goes on from NZ_JAUBVE010000033.1 coordinate 14,213, forward strand.
TGTGCTGGCTATCGGGGCTAAAGATAGCACGTCTGACTTCTTTGTCATGACCTCGAAATACCGTTAAATGATTGCCATTAAGATCCCATAGACGGGCAGTTTCATCCTCACTCGCCGTCAAAATTTTACTGCCATCGGGGCTAAAGACAGCACTGGTGAGATCCGCCTCATGTCCTAAAAACACAGCGAGTTGTCCAGCAAATGCTTGTACTGGTTGTTTTATTCCTGATGGGTTAAGGTTTTCTGTTGTTGATGACTGAGACACTCTGGTAGTTCTGGGTTGGCCGCTGATGGGGATGCTGTAGGTGGTAGCAAATACCACACCCATCACCAGAGGGAGACAGCGATGCACTTTTCGGTATTTATCTGGCAGCATAATTGTTTTTTTGGGAGAGTTTAGAATTGGGAGAGGGGGTCAACTAAACCTTTCTCTAGCGAATCCGTAAAAGCCAAAAGCTATAGTTTCTTTTTGGATAGGCAAATCTGCTTAGCGTTGGCTCATTTTTTACCGAGGTCATTAAAATTAAGATTGGCTGGGCGTTAGTTGTCAAAAAAAATTATTTATGTTAAAGAGAAACTCTATCATTTTTCATAATCTTTGTCTGTGATTGGCTGCGTCAAGGGTGAGGCAAGGACGTTAAGGGAAGTAACTTGAATCGGCGGCGGGAGCGTTTGCTCGTCGATGTTATTATTTTTTGACGGGCTGAGTGTGGTTTGTAAAGCAAGCGGATTTTTCTCAAGGGACAGCTACCTGCGTCTAATATCAACTCCGGTAGCGTGGGAATTAATATTACCCCCAGTCAGGACACTGCGAGTGCCTAAGTCCTCATATGCTGCACCATTCTCAATTAGCCTTTTATGAACAGACAAGATGCCTGTTCCACAAGAAAATTTATATTTTGTGGAACAGGCATCTTGCCTGTTGCTGACAATGGTACCAGATATCAGTAAGTCCCTTTAGGGTGTATAAATTATATTGAAGTAAATGCCGTTATCTTGCAGATTGTCGCCTTTATCGCTAATTCTCACCAAAGGGAATGCGTAATCTACGCGCAGGTTCACCCGCTGTATCGGTTCCCAGATTACCCCTAAACCTAAACCTGCTAAAAATGTCTGATTGGTTAATTTATTAGGATTGTTCGCAACGTTCCATACCGTACCCGCATCCAAAAATGGAGCTAATTGTAGTTTGGGATTTCCCGAAGCATCGCGCTGCAAAGTAATCCGATCTTCGATGGAAACTCGGAAGCCGTTATCGCCAGAACGGACATTTTGGCGGTAGCCGCGCAAAGATTGTCCGCCACCAATTACAAATTGCTGCGAAGGCAACAAACTATTAGCTGACAATTGCAAGTCAGCCTGCAAAATTAATAAATGTTTGTCATTCAATCGCTGTACTCGCTGCACTTGACCCAGCCAACTCAAAAATTGTCCGTCGGGATCTGAACCTTCGTTTTGAGTAGCATCAAACAAGCTAGTGCCGATCGTAAATTGCGATCGCAAGGCCCAAGCACCCTGCGGGTCGCGCCGAATGTAGTCCTGTCCCAGCTTAATTGCACTTGTAGTGCTGACACCATTGGAGTCCGGGCCGGTGCCAAAAGGACGCGGTTCGCCTGCGAGAAAAGTTCTGCCTGTTTGATACGTAAAACCTGCCGACAAGGCAAATTCTTCGATCGGCGTTCTCCGCAGCGGCTGGCGGTAACTAACTTCAAATAAATGCGATTTTCCCGAAATATCAAAACTATCAAAAGGTTCTTGCACAATACTGTTGCGGTTCGGTGCTGCCCTCAATTGAAAAGTGCCGTTCATCGCATTTACTGGCAGGCGGTAGCTGAAATCAAACACGTCTGAATCGCCGAGCGCTCGGTAATAAGCCGCCGCAAGTTCGTCGCCATTTCCTGTTATATTGCGGTGCCGCAAACTAACTCCCAATCTTTCGGAACCGACACTGGGAGGCGAGTAATTGTCAATGCTGAAAGTAGGTTGAAATGGATTAGCTTCCGAGACTCGGACGATAAGAATGCTCTCGGCTTCATTATCCCCAGCCCGCAGACTGGCTTCTACATTGTCAAATAAAGGATCGACTCGCAGCAGCCGGAGTTGGTCTTCTAATGAAGCTGTGCTTAAAGGCATTCCGGCACCGAGTCGAATCCGGCTGCGGATGTAACTTGGATTCAATCTTTTAGTTCCTTCTACCTCAATTCGGGCTAGCTTGCCTTCAATCACTTGAATTTGGACTACCCCTGCGGTGATAGTTTGGGGCGGCAAGACTGCTCTCGAAGTGATGTAGCCACGATTGAGGTAAATTTCGGTAATTTTGTCGGCGATTTGTTTGAGCTGTTCTAGGGTGGTAGAACGGCCTTCTAAGGGGTTGACTAAGGCATTAATTTCATCTTGGCTTAAAATTGTGCTGCCAACTACTTGAATTTTCTGCACCTCAATTGGTATATTCGGCAGGGTTGGGGGAACTGGCGACGGGGCCCCCGGCGCTACTGTGGGCGGTACTTGGGGAGGTTCTGGGGAAGGCTGCGGGGCCGGTTGCAGAAATCGATCGCGATTTGGATCGGGCTCCGTCGGCGGCGGTGGCAGGTTTGGAGGCAGCGAGGGTTGGTTCTGGGCTAAAAAATTACAATCTAGCGGGTTCTGACATTGGGGCTGGTTGTCAACCAGATTTGTTGGTTCGGGCAAAATGCCTGCACCACAAGCAGTTTCATCGATTGTGGAACAGGCTTCTTGGCTGTTCTCGGCGGGGTTCGATTGTGCTTCTGGTTCAGGGTTGGTCTCAATAGAATCGGGAAGCTGATTTAAGTTTGTTGCTGTTTCATCCTGCTTAATTTCCAGTTTTTGCAGTGCTAATACTTGATTGCCCGTATCTGCTGAGTTGTCAGCGACGACAGGCAACAGAGAAATATCGTTTGTTTGGGATATAGCTTTATTGGCATAAAAGCAAGCCATCGGCAGTGCAGTTAGAAGTGAAATCCCCAACCGAAATAGTGCAATATTTGCATTCGGGCGCATAATTAATAATTTCTCTAAAATAAGTTTATCGGCTGCTTCACTATGCCAGTTTATCATTTAGTATTAGGCGAAATTTGACCATCAAAATTTCCACCGTCCGCCTTTCAAGATGCCAGAAGTCCGAACTTCTGATCAGTACACAAATTTTAATTTATTTAGGGCGATCGACCAAACAACCCGCAACAACCAAAAATTATCTGTGGCGCTGCCAAATACCGCGATCGAAACCGAGTTTTTCGTACTTGCTGCACCCCTCATACTATTTTAGGTTTGAGATTTGAGATTTGAGATTTGAGAATTGGCAATGACTTATGGCTATCAGGGTTTGGGGCACGGGCCTACCGTTGCATTCTTTGCGTGAAGCTGGTGTTGAATTATTTTCTTGTGATGGGTGTTAACTCACTGGCGACTAAGGGTTCTTGGGCTATTTTGCCGAGCTCGACTGAGTTCAACACTTCTAACCACTTGATCGCTAAACTGGCATCGCTGGGAGACTGGAGACGCAATTGAGCTAGAGTTGCCAGGTACTCGTACCAAAGACTTTGTTGGGCGAAGATGCTGAGCTTGGTGAGATCGGGCGATCCATCCAACTCTGTTTTCACGGTTGGGGCGAGTGCGGTGCGGTTGATCCACCCGGAAACGAGAACATCATCTGTTGTATTTTTTGGGCTGCATTTGATAGTAAAGTACCATTGATAGTTTTTGCCAACTTCCAAGGCTGGCGAGTTCTCGTCGGAGCCGAGGCTGACGCTAACTACACCTGCACGGCTAGTTACCATGCGAAAACTTTTTCTGTATAGTGTTTTGTCCCTTTCGTCTGCTAACTCAAACTGAACTGTTTTGTCGAGGGCTACGGGAAGGTAGTAGAAAAATGTCGGTTTTGCTGATATGGTTTGCCCCATAGTTGATTGGGGAATCAAGGCAGTTAAGGCAGTTGTGGCCGTGGGGCATTCTAAACCGCGGGTTCCTCCCCCTTCCCGCCTTCCGGGTACTCCGTCCTGCGGCGGTTGAAAGCTATTCCACGCGGCTCCCAATTGCTCGCTGTTCGGTCTACTTCCGCTTGCTTGGGCGGGTTGAACTGTTTGCCAGTTGAGGGGTAGCTGCGGTGGTGAGGCGCGCTGGACAATGTTTGCGGGGCTGTTGAGAGCCTCTGCTGGTATTAAAAAACTACCGGCGACAACTGTCTCTAAAGACAGAATTAAGGAAAGAGCACCGATATTTAGAGCAGACTTCAAAGCCATGACGAACCTGCCTTCTGATGAATCTAGGAACTTTATCGCACGGTTTTATTCTATCCAAGGTTTTGACGGATATAGTAATCTGTTGTACTTAATTTATATCTTCAGGCAGATACGATTATTTGGGTCGCTCTGCTCAACATAGAATTCTCTGTCGCGTTTGTCAGTGGTAGCTTAGTAGTTATACTTACTTCCATTCACTGCAGCAGGTTGGGTTGAGCTTGTTAAACCCAACTTTGACAAAGACTAATATTCGGGATCTTTTAACTCTAGCAACAGGCTACAACGCGTCTTTTCGTAAAAACACTCGGTTGATGCGTCAGTCCTGGATATCAGGAAACTCGGCAATTTTGCTGGTGAACCTCAAGCGATCGGCTACAAGTTACAAATCAGGTTTTCTGTACAATACCGGCAAGAAATTTAGCATGAATCTCGATTCACCTGTTCTCTCGAACAAACAGCCTTCGGGGCTGCGGATGGTAAGACCCATCGGAGTCTTGGCACTGCACGGCATTGCTTTTTTAGGAAATAGGTTGTTCGCTGTCGATCGCGCCGAAGGGCTGCTATTGGAGATCGATCCAGAAAGTGACAACACTACTGTTTTGAATCCTTATCAAACGGCTAAGTTTGCCGGCGCAACGGGGCTGGCTATTTCGGAAGATATTCTCTGGTTTGCGCGGGATGAGGATATTTGTTGCTGTCGGGGCGCAATTCGGGACGGGGCGATCGCTGAACTCAAACCAGAACATTTTGTTTCGCTTTCTTATCCTGCTGACGGGATTGCTGTTTGGAAATCTACGCTTTATGTGACTTGCCAGAGATTAGCCTCGATTCTGGTTTTTGACCTGAAAAGTGGTCGAGAAATTACTCGGTTTTACGCTCCCGGTATTGGGGTAGAAAATATCACCGTCCGGGATGAGGAAATTTGGGTTTGCGATAAGACTGAGCAAACTGTTTACTGTTTGGAACGGGGAACTGGGGAGATTAAATTTAGCGTTTTGACTCCCTTTGAGTCGCCTTCTGGTTTGGCTTTTCACAAGGATTCCGAAACGGGGGAGGAGGTTCTGTACGTGGCTTATGCCGGGGATGAACTTTACATCCGGGATGACCCGAATTCGGAAGATCCTTTTCAGTTGACGAAGCGCGATCGCACTTTTATTCAGCCTTTGTCTTTTCACTACAATGAAGCTGACCGCTACGCTTTGTCAAACGGTTTTTTGATCGAAATGTCTTATGTGGAGGAACTGTCTCCTCTCGATGAGGTAGAAATCGAAAATTTGGAGTGGCGGATTGCTTTGCCTTCGGAAACTCACCGGCAAAAGGTCAGAAAAATTACGCCGATTGGAATGCCTTTTACTGAGGAAATTCAGGAAGGAGAACGGGTGGCGGTGTTTAAGTTCGATCGGCTGCACCCTGGGGAACGCCGAATTTTTGGCTGGAAGGCTTTGTTAGAAGTTCGATCGATTAAGTATCACTTGTCCCCTCGGGATGTCGAAAAAATTCCGAAGCTATCGCCGGAGTTTGCAGCTAAGTATTTGGTGGATAATGACAACTTGGCGATGGAGACGGATATTGTGCGATCGGCTGCTGTGGCTGCCATTGGTTCGGAAACTAACATTCTCAGGCAATTGCTGAGCATTCGTAATTTTGTTTACGATCAACTTTCTTACGGAATTAGACCTCACATTGACACTCCCGATATTGTGCTGCGGCGTGGTATCGGTTCCTGCGGCGAATACGTTGGACTTTTGTTAGCTTTGGCTAGGTTAAACGGGATTGCTTGCCGCACGATAGGCCGCTACAAGTGCCCGGCTTTTGCTGACAGAAAAGGTGTGTCGCTGGAACCGGATTTCAATCACGTTTGGCTGGAATTTTACATCCCAGGTTTTGGCTGGGTGCCGATGGAATCTAATCCTGATGATATTCAAGACAGAGGCCCTTATCCGTTGCGATTTTTTATGGGTTTGGCTTGGTATCACGTAGAGATTGGCAAGGGAATTCGGTTTCAAAGTCTCACTAGCGGCGGTCTTCCTTTAAACAAGGAGGAGGTTTCCGTGGGGAGTCTGGCAATTAATCATGTGAGGTTTACAATTTTGTCAGAGTTGCCAGCAGTTTGAAGAGAGTGTTAACAGTTCACGGTTAACTTTTAACTGTTAGCAGTCAAAATTCAACTGTTAATTGTTAACATTTTTAATCTAAAATCGAAAGTAGAAAATGTAAAATCAGAGGAAGAGGGGTTGTGGAATTTTCGATTGCTAATTTTCTCGTTTTAGTGGCCTTTGCACTACTGGTGACGGTGACTGGCGGGGTCGCTTATTTGACTTCTGTTGAGTGGCGCGATCGCCGGCGGTTAGATAAGGCTAAACGTAAAAAAAAGTAGCTTTTGGCTGTTGACAAATTGCATATTTTATGATAAAAAACAAGGCAACCAAACCAGGTCGCCTTGTTTTTTGATTTGAGGTATAGCAGAAGGAAAAAGGAAGTTCGGCAACGGATTCGCTCGACGGATGTAACGGATGTAACGGATGTCATGAAGAAAAAACTTCGGCAACGGATTCGCTCGACGGATGTAACGGATGTAACGGATGTCATGAAGAAAAAACTTCGGCAACGGATGTAACCGATTTAACGGATGTAACGGATGTCATGAAGAAAAAAGTTCGACAACGGATGCGCTCGACGGATGTAACGGATGTCAGGAAGAGGGAAAAAAAATAAGGAAGACGGAAGAAGGAATAAGGAAGATGCAACAATCGCAAGGGTTTCAGCAATTTAAAATGTCCTAACGGGCTTGGCGGTTGCTATATTTTCACCGCAGATAAAAGAAAGTTCGCTAACAGAAACGTTGTAGGTTTGTAGTCAGGAGTTGAGTCCTAGTAGTTTTATGAGGGCTCAAGTCCTGACTACAAAACAATTTGATTGCAGTCGTTCGATCGCACATAAGATGATTCACGGGCGAGACGCCCGCGCCACAATAAATACACCACAACGAACACACAGGAAAAAGGGGATTTTGGAGTTAGTATTTTAAGTCCACTGTCGGAAAAATGTATTTTCTTGCCAAGCGGCGGCGGTGCGTTTTTCAAGTGCTGCCATTTCTGTTGGGTTCAGGGGTTGGAATGCTTGGGCGACTTTTAAGTTTTCTTCTAATTGCTTTACTGAGTCGGCGGCGATGATGCAGCAGTGCACGCCGGGAAGTGAAAGCGTGTACCCCATTGCTTGGTGCATTCCATCTAAAACACCGTTTTGAAATAATTTGCCGTAAGCGGGTATTTTCATGGCTATGACGCCGATGTTTTTGGCTTTGGCTACTGGTAAAGCGCTGGTAACAAAGGAGCGCGGATGATGTTTTTCGGCGGCGTTGAGGGAGATTAATGTTGTGTCGAAAGGATAGCGCTCCAGGCCTGCCACAATGATAGCAGGTTCGTGGTGTCCGGTGATGCCGGAAAAACGAATAATTTTTTGCTGTTTGGCTTCTTCGATCGCCTTTATTGCTCCTTTGGCACTGAAAATTTGGTCTAATTCGGCTTGGAATGAGACGTGGTGGAGTTGCCACAAGTCTAGTCGATCGGTTTTCAATCTTTTGAGCGATCTCTCTAAGTCTCTCCACGCGCCATCTCTGTCTCTGGCGGAGGTTTTTGTGGCTAGGAATAGGCGCGATCGATATGGTGGCAAAACTTTGCCTAAGTTTTCTTCGCTGGGCCCGTACTCGGCCGCCGTGTCAAAATAGCGAATGCCTAGTTCGATCGCGCGTTCAATTTGTACCGCCGCTTCTGCTTCTCTTCCCGGCTGCGACAGCGGTGTTTGCCCGCCTCCCCCCAAACCGAAAATCGGCACTTTCGCGCCGGTGTTGCCTAACAGTCGTTCGGGCATTTTTACTGTGGTTGCCGCCAGGTTATTGGGTGCGGCTGCGATTTCCCGATCCTGCTGTTCGATCGCCTTAGCACCTGCAATGCCGCTGGCAACAGCTATACTGCTCAATATAAAATTGCGGCGAGTCTTTTTGCGGGTCATTGTTTCCGTCTCCTCAGAATGTTTGAGTTGAGATTAACCAGAAAGTTAAATGAAGTTATCAGTCATTAGTCAGTAGTCAGTAGTCAGTAGTCAGTAGTCATTAGTCAGTAGTCATTAGTCAGATTAATGCCCCATGCCCCATGCCCTATGCCCCATGCCCCATGCCCCATGCCCCATGCCCTATGCCCCATGCCCTATGCCCTTGTCAATTATCCATGCGCGAATCAGTTCGTTTATCTGTTCTGGTACTTCGTCGTGGGGACAGTGACCAGCTTTGATAAAGTGTTCTGTTAACTGCGGATAGTGTTTGCGAAATTTGGCGCTTCTTTCTGTGGAATTCATCCACGGATCGCCTTCTCCCCACAGCATTAGCAATCGGCAGGTTAATTGACTAAGTAATACGTCAATTTTTTCGCCTTGGGGTGTTCGGAATACGGAGGCGAATACTTTGGGGGCACCGGGATCGCAGGAGGGAAGGTAAATTTCTTCTACTAATTGGTCTGTGACGGCGCTTTGGTCGAGATAAACTTTTTCTAGGGTTTTCCGAATTGTCGATCGCTGGCGCACGTACTGGAACAGCAGAAAACTTGCCCAATCTTGCTGAAATAAGGTTTTAGCTACCGCAGATATGGCTTTTTGCAAGGGCGGGGCTTCGGGTGCCGACTGCGGTTCGCTGAAGGGGCCGGCGCTGTTGATTAATATGAGTCCGGCTGCTGATTCGGGGCGCTGGGCTGCTACACACAAGGCGGCGTAGCCTCCGAGGGAGTTGCCGGCTAGTACGGCGGGCCGGCCGATGATGTTGGTGATAAAGTCGTGGAGTTGGTCGCGCCAGAGGTCGCCGCTGTACTGCAATTCGGGTTTTGCCGATCGCCCGAATCCGATCAGGTCGATCGCCCACACTTCAAAGTCTTTGCTCAGGCCGCTGATATTTTTGCGCCAGTGGTCTGTGGAGGCTCCAAAACCGTGAATTAACAGCAGGGGAGGGCGTTCTGGATGCCGATCGCTGGATCGAAGGTAGTACACTGAATGCCCCCGCCACTGCCAGTAAGTGCCGGCTATGGGGGCTGCGGTGATGGCTGGGGTTGTTTGCATGATGTAAAGAAATAATTATTTACTTTAACTATTGTATCGCGACGTTCAGATTTATAAAGTGTCGCAAACGCGCCGGAATTCGGCTAGCAAAGGATTTGTCAATTTGGGCGAGTTGGGCTCTTGCGGGCGATCTCACTCATACGCAATAAGTTTTGTAACGAATATTGATTTTGTGAGGGTCGCACCAATGGGAGATATTTTGCCCGATCGCATTGGGGAAAGATATCGGGTTTTCGCTGCAACACACCTAGGTATGATGATTGTGCTGTGTGGCGGTAAGAGATAGCTCTGGGGCGATCGGTGCAAAGCTTGGCGGCGAGGGTCGAACCTGATTGGGGAGCGTTAAGGGATCGACTTTTTTATAGTTATTTCCGAGCTTTTCCAGGTGGGGATCGTTTGTTCAAGAGGTGTTGACGGCTTGGGGGATGCAGCGAACCTAAGCGTTGCGAGTTGGCAAAAGCTGAAATCAAAAATTTCGTGACCGGGAGAAGTTATAAGTAAAATTACTGATGGTTCTCTGCAGAAGTTTCTCAGAATCGCAGAATATTTTGTGACTTTGTTTGCTGTTCTTAATTGCTTTGATACTCTAAGATAGAAGTAGAGCTGCGCCGCTCAATTAATTAGCATTTTGAATACTAGGGAGCCAACTATGCAGGGTGTGAACTTTATCCACCTGAAAGTTAGGGAGTTTTCTGAGTGATTGCTATTTCACCTCGTCCGGTCGGACGCAATTGGATTACGATTAGCTTCGCTTCTACTCTATACCTTTGTCCTATTTTGGATCTGCTCCTAGCAGAGGTGCCAGATTACTGGCAAGCGGAATTGCGGTTGGGGCTTCAAGAAGCTTTGGTAAATGCTGCTAAGCATGGAAACAAATTAGACCCCGCTAAAACTGTTGGAGTCCGTTTTTCGATCGTCCAAAACCAATATTGGTGGGTGATATCGGATGAAGGTTCTGGCTTTAAGGCTCCTTGCGGTTGCAACCTTTATACCGATGATTGCGACAGTCTCCTAGCAGAGGACGTTGAAGATAACTCTGGACTACCCCATGTGGAACAGGAATGTGGTAGGGGGTTGTTTATTCTTTACCAAATATTTGATCGGGTAGAGTGGAATTCTGAAGGTACGGAGTTACGGCTGTGCAAAGAACTTGCCAGTCGCTACCGGCTGCCTCGCTTGCGCTAGCACCGCTATTTGGCAGTAGTTTTCACCTCAGCTAGACCTGGAAAATTTTTCGTTCTCGGGATCAAGCTTGCAGTGAGAATTTGAACGCTATGGCTATTGATAGCTGATCATAATGCAAAATGTGAGTTTTGAGTTAAAAAAGTATAAATCTTTTGAACTCACAATCGCGCTGCTCGATCAAGCGGCGCGATTGTCTAAGTTTTGAGCGACTACTCAAGTCAAAACTCAAAACCGCGAAGCGTTACGAAGAACGAAGCAATCTAATTATTTGCCGTGGGTGGGACAGGGAGGAGCAGATATTGATCGATCCAGCCATCCTGCTGCTTGGTTTAAGCGCGGGAGAGCTTCTTCGGGCTGTTTTTTGAGCAAAAAGACCAAAGCTGCCGCAGCTTGCTCGCAGGCCCGCGCGGAACGGTTGGCTTTGAGGCGGTGCCAATCTTTTTCGGCGATGGCGAGGCGCGCGGCTAGAGCTTGGGCTAATTCTACCGTGCTCAGCTCGTTGAGGTTGACAGTTTGGGTTGTTTGTGTAGTTTCAAGCATAATTGGCAATTATACGGATTTGGCTGCCGTTTCTGAATTTAAAAAATATACTGCATATAATAACAACTTAATTGGAAATCGGTTTTTTTTATTATTATTGTCAGGTTTGCAGATCGAAATGCCTCAACAGCCGTCAGAGTTAAATCCCGAAGAGCAAGAAAGTGAGTTTGTTGAAGCGATCGCAGCAGTTGAGCGATCGCTCGCAGCAGTCAAAGAACGGTACACTCAAATTCAGGTCGATCGACAGCGCCAAGTAGAACTCGGTCATCGGCGCGAAGAAATCCGCCAGTCGGGACGCCGAAATCCATTGCCCGAACTCAAAAAAGAATTGCGGGAAATTGAGCAAGAATTGGAAACTATCGAGTTGAATTTAGAAAGCAGCCTGTTTTCTTGGGGAAGCATAAAACAACCTTTTTGGCAAGCAGTTCGCTTTGGCGGACTTGGCATTTTGCTCGGTTGGATTTTGAAATCCTATGCAGGTTGAAGGATGTTGGGAGTTAGAATTTGGGATTTTTTTATTTACCGCAGAGGGCGCAGAGGGCGCAGAGGAAGAGAAAAAACAGAGATATGGTGCAAAATATTAAATAAACAGGAGTGGATATGACAACTCAACGAATTGCAGCAATACTGCGCGCCGGTGAACCAGACGAAACTGTAACTGTTCAAGGTTGGGTTCGTACCAAACGCGAATTGAAAGAATTTGCCTTTGTCGAAGTCAACGATGGTTCGGCGATGGCTAACTTGCAAGTAGTCATAAATTCCGATTTGCCAGACTTTGAAAATGTACTGAAACAACTGAATACAGGTGCATCTCTTGAAGTGTCGGGAGTGCTGGTAGCATCTCCAGCAAAAGGACAGCGAATTGAGTTGAAAGCCTCACAAGTACAAGTTTACGGCGATGCAGACCCGCAAACTTACCCGTTGCAAAAAAAGCGCCATTCCTTTGAATTTTTGCGGACAATCGCGCATTTGCGGCCGCGCACAAACACCCACGGTGCTGTCTTTCGAGTCCGCAATGCTTGTTCGGCGGCGGTACACCAATTTTTTCAAGAACGCGGTTTTTTGTGGGTTCATACTCCGATTATTGCTGCTAGCGACTGCGAAGGTGCGGGGGAAATGTTCGGCGTTACCAACTTTGATTTAAAGAATGTGCCGCGCACTGATTCTCAAGAGGTTGATTATGCTAAAGACTTTTTTGGAAAGCGCGCTTATTTAACAGTTAGTGGCCAGTTGGAAGCGGAAGTTATGGCGCTGGCTTTCGGAAATGTTTACACTTTTGGCCCGACTTTCCGAGCGGAAAATTCTAATACTTCGCGACATTTGGCTGAGTTTTGGATGATTGAACCGGAGATGGCTTTCTGCGATTTGCAGGGAGATATGGATTTGGCTGAGGCGTTTTTAAAGTACATTTTTAAATACGTTTTGGATCATTGCCCGGAAGATATGGAGTTTTTCAATGAGCGCATTGACAAAACGGTTTTGGCTACTGCTGAAAATATCATTAATAATCAGTTCGAGCGGATTACTTATACCGAGGCGATCGCTCTTTTGGAAAAAGCAGACAAAAAGTTTGATTTTCCGGTAAGTTGGGGCTTGGATTTGCAGTCGGAACACGAGCGTTATTTGGCGGAGGACTTATTTAAAAAGCCGACGATTGTCAGCGATTATCCCGTCGGAATTAAAGCATTTTATATGCGTTTAAATGATGACGAGAAAACGGTGCGAGCCATGGATGTTTTGGCTCCTAATATTGGGGAAATTATCGGCGGTTCGCAGCGCGAAGAAAGGCTGGATGTGTTGGAGCGGCGCATGGAAGCCCAGGGTATGAATAAGGAGGAATTGTGGTGGTATTTGGATTTGCGCCGCTACGGTACTGTGCCTCACGCTGGGTTTGGTTTGGGATTTGAACGGTTAGTGCAGTTTATGACGGGAATGGGGAATATTCGGGATGTGATTCCGTTTCCGAGAGCGCCTTTGACTATTGATTTTTAGCTGAGGTTCGTAGTGAGGACTTTAGTCCGCATTCATCAAAAAATTGGGTAGAAACCCCGTCCTTTTAGGACGGCTTTGTGTTACAATATGATTGGTCAATGACCCACCCGCGACGATGGAGACATAAACCCTAACACCAAAGCTTGCAATGACTGCAACGGGGAAGAAAAATCGGTAGACCGGGAAAAGAGGACAGGGCAATGGGCAGTCCACCCCTAGAATCAAACAACAAAGATTTTTGTTGGTATTCGACACATAAAACCGCAGGGCTTGCGGGGTTAGTCTGTGGAGCGAGCATAAGACCAAATCTCCTTGAGGGTGGAGGCAGTTGCATTCGAAGCAGAAAGGTTCAAGAAGTGATTCTTGGAATCACTGTGCCTTTAGGTCAGTGAAGATGTCAAGAAGGACTAAAGTCCCCACTACACACATCTTAATTGGTTCCCAGGCTCCAGCCTGGGAAACTATATCCAGAGGCTCTGCCTCGCTTGGTAAAATGGAGGCAGAGCCTCCCGATCGGCGTTACGAGGCTGGAGCCGGGTAACGAGTAATCTAAAATATAAAATCTCAAATGGTATGAGCTAATGGTACTTCAAATCCCATCGAGTTCCAAAGCACCAACTGTCACCTGGGAAGCCTTACCAGCCGACTTTGTATTACCGGACGATCCTGTGGAAAATATTCAACAACCGCCCCTTGCGGCCGCTCTCACCGATGCTCTGGGAGCCGCTGGACGCATTCAGCCGATCGCCCTAATCGGTTCCAATTTTGGACTGGTAGCGACTGTAAATAAGCAGATTGTAGTTAAAGCACCGGATTGGTTTTTCGTGCCGCAAGTGCATCCAGTTGCTGAGGGGACGATTCGCCGCAGCTACACGCCGAATCTGGAGGGTGCGCCGGTATCGGTGGTGATGGAGTTTTTGTCTAATGAAGATTACAGCGAATTGTCTGTGCGATCGACTCCTCCCTACGGCAAGCTCTACTTCTACGAACAGATTCTGCAAGTGCCCACCTACGTCACCTACGACCCCTACGAGCCCAAGCTGGAAGTGCGGTATCTGCAAAATGGAGCCTATGAAACGCAGGCTGCTGATGCTGAGGGACGGGTGCGGATTCCAGAGTTAGATTTGTGGCTGGGGATTTGGTCGGGGGAACGGCTGGGCCAAACTATGAATTGGCTGCGCTGGTGGGATTCGCAGGGAAATTTGCTGCTGTGGAGCTCGGAACAGGCCCAACATGAACGGCTGCTGGCTCAACAGGAACGCCAGCGGGCGGAGGTATTGGCGGCAAAGTTGCGCGAGTTGGGTGTCGATCCCGATCGGCTAACGTGAAAGGGCGGGATGTCTGTCAGTTAGCCGTAGGGTGAGTCGGCATCGAATAATTTAAAAATAAAGAGCAACAATCTCACAGCGAGGCACTACACAATAGTCAGGTGCGTCGCCATCGCAAATCCCCAAATTCGATCGAAATTCTCACTTATTTTCTCATTCGCAGTGTGACACTGAACGGGAGCGGAATGTGTGTTTTAGGTAAGCAACGGCATTACTGCATCTGTCTGAGGAATTTCTTAACGCAGCCGCTCCCATTTGCTTTTCCAATGTTCATTAAAATGGTGGAGGCTATAAGCCTCAAAAGGCAAACTACGACACAGCGAGAAATAACAACGTTCTGTTAGTAGTTCTTCCCATTGCCTAATCAAACTTAAAGTAGAGCCAGGTTCTTCATCCCATTTCTTGTAAGGTTGTCCGTCCCATCCTTTAGCATCAAGAAAATCTTGCCATTCACATTGCTCAAAGTTAAGTTGGTGGTCTTCAATCACAGACCGAATAGCTCCATAGCCACGGGGTCCTTCACCGTTATAACCAAAGCTCGTACCCCAAACATTTATAACCGCAGTAAAATTGCCAATAGAATTAGGATTTTTGAAAAATGCAATGAAGGTGCTTTGACTTTCTTCATATTTCCTGTACAAATGCAAAACCAGAATCAAATTATCGGGGGAATCTTTAATAAGCTTGATAATCGTACCAATTCCTTGCGTGGTCTTTGCTAAGGAAGGGATTACGACGTTAATGGCACTCATACTTGCTCCTTGTTGCAAAAAATATTTTATATTTTAACTGATCCACAAAAATAGCACAAGCAATTATAATAATGTAGCGAGCGGCGGAAAACATGGATTAGAAAAAACTGCCTTAGTTTGTAGCTGTAGGGTGCGTCGCCGTTGTAAATTCACAAATAAAGAGCGACAATCTCACAGCTACGCACCACACAATAGTCAGGTGCGTCGCCATCAAGAATTTACAAAGAAAGAGCGAAGTTTTGGCAGCGACGCACCCTACAAAATACTTCCCAAAATGGAGGCATAGCCTCCGGATCTGCGTTACCAGGCAGAGCCTGATAACGAGTAAATAAATTAAGTCGCCGAGGGAATAGTGATATCAACAGATTGCACTTTGACCGAAGTTCCCAAACTCGATAACGGCGGTTGAATTGCCGCCGTATTTCCCACTACTAATGTTACCAGATTTTCCGGTTTCAAGTAAGTCTTGGCTACGCGCTGCACGTCGGCAATTGTTGCTGCTTCGATGCTGCGGCGGTAGCGAAAAATGAAATCTTCGGGATAACCGTAGTATTCGTAGCGCATTAATCGCGACAAAGTTTGACTGGGATTTTCAAATTTGAAGATGAAAGAATTTAGGGTGGAATCTTTAGCAAAAGCTAATTCTTCCGGGGTAATTGGTTCGGTGCGGATACGATCGATCTCTGCCCGAATTGCCTGGATAAACGGTACTGTGGCGTCCGATCGCGTTTGGCCTCCAGCCACAAACACCCCCGGATAGTCATATCTCGGACTCCAAGCCGCGTATACTGAATAAGCTAAGCCTTGGCGCGATCGCACGTTATTGAACAAACGGCCACCGAAACCGTTGAGAACCCCATTCATTACGTCCAAAGCACCGTAATCTGGACTGCTGAGCATTCCGCCCAAATGTCCCATTTGCACGTAACTTTGACTTAATTGTGGCTGATTTACCAAAAATATGCCACCTTGATTTGCCGGCGATACCGTTGGTAACGGCGGCACTTCTGCACTTTGACTCGGTTGCCAGTTGCCGAATTTTTGCTCGACGAGCGATCGCATTTTAGAAGTGTCAAAGTCGCCAGAAATACCCAAAATCATGTTTTTGGGGTGGAAATATTTTTGGTAGAAACTCACCAAATCGTCGCGGGAAATGTTGGCGAGGGTTTTGTATTCTACAGTGCGCGCGTAAGGACTGCGATCGCCGTAAATTAACTTTTCAAACTCGCGGCCGGTAATGTCGTCAGGATCGTCATTGCGGCGGGCGATCGCACCTTGAGTTTGATTCTTCGCTAAATCCAACTTTTCCTGAGCAAATATTGGCTCCCGAATCACTTCCGCAAATAAGTCAAATACGGGTTCCAAATCTTCAGCTAAAGCACTAAAATTAGCGCTGCCCGAACTAACATCAATCCCCGTTTCTACCGAAGCTGCTCGCTGTTCTAGCAACTGATTTAGTTCATCAGCCGTATGCCGGCTCGTGCCGCCAGTTCGCATCACTTCTCCTGTCAAGCTTCCCAGTCCGATTTTATCGGCAGGTTCAAAGCGCTCGCCCGTGCGAAATAGCGCCGTTCCCCCAACTAACGGGAGTTCCCGGTCTTCCATCAGATACACCCGGATGCCATTTTTTAGCTCGAAGCGAGTGTATTTAGGCAGTTTAATTTCTGGCACCGGCGGGAATGTTAATTCGTCGTAGTGTTTGGGTGCAGCCGCTAAGGAAGGTAACAAATTAAACGTGCCAAGTGAAACAGTAAAAAAGCAAAGCGACAGCAGAAATAACTTTACTTTTTTCAGTCTCAATTTAGTCCTTTTCATTCTTTCTCCAATGTTTCCTATTGTGATGATGCTAAATCGAGGCAGAGCCTCTGGATGTATGTGCGTTCCCAGGCAGAGCCTGGAAACGAGTGTTTCTTCCTTCTTCCTTCTTCCTTCTTCCTTCTTCCTTCTTCTTTACAGTGGCAAAAGCTTGCCAATCGTGCGATTTTCCGGGCGGAAAGTTGCCTGAGCGACACGCTGAATGTCAGCAGGAGTAACAGCCGCGATCGCATCCAATTCCTTGAACAAATTTCGCCACGAACCGGTGTTTACTTGATAGTCCACCAGCGCAAATGCCATGCCCATATTAGAATTGAGCGATCGCAACAAATCGGCTCTCGCCTGAGTTTTCACGCGCTCCAATTCCAAAGCAGAAACCGGCTCAGTTTTCAGGCGCTCGATTTCCTTGTTCAAAGCTGCCGCCACCTCATCAACCGTGTGGCCCGGAGCAGTTTGAGCGTAAAATAACATCAAATTCGGATACTTTTCCCCCGGATAACCGCTGAAACCTTGAGCAGCCAGCGCCAATTGCTGTTGTTCTACCAAAGATTTGTAGAGCCGAGAAGTGCGGCCATCGCTGAGCAAAGAACCAATCATTTCATAAACCGCATTGTCGGGATGATTCATCGCCGGCCGGTGGTATCCTTCCAAATACCAAGGTTGAGTTTGTAATTTCAGCGTCACTTCCTTAGTTTGCGTTTGGGGAGGTTCGACAATCTGCAATTCTGGAGGCGCTGGTTTCGCCTTGTAACGGCCGAAATAAATTTGAGCGAGTCGCTTCACCTCCGAAGCTTTCACGTCTCCTACCACCGCAACAGTAAGCTTGCTGGGGACGTAGTGAGTCTCGAAAAACTTCTGCACGTCGCTGCGGCTGAGGTTTTTAATGTCTTCACTGTAGCCAATTACGGGGCGGCGGTAGGGATGAGCAGAGAAAGCTTTGTTGGCAAAAAGTTCGACCATTTGTCCGATCGGAGAATTCTCGGTTCGTAGCCTGCGCTCTTCTAAAATTACCTGTTTTTCTTTGTAAAATTCCCGAAATACTGGTTCTAGAAATCGCTCGGATTCCAGCGACATCCACATTTCTAACTTATTAGCTGGAAGGCTATAAAAATACATTGTGGCGTCGGTGGAAGTAGCGGCATTTAGTCCGACTCCGCCTGCTTGTTCCACTATTTTGCCTAGTTCATTGCGCTTGACAAATTGCGAAGCCTCGGCTTCAACTTTGTCAAATTCTGCTTTTAATTGGGCGACTTCTTCAGTTTTGCCGCTGGCCTTGGCTGCTTGCATTTGCTCGAAGAGTTGGTCTTGTTTTTCTAGCAGCGGCTTTTCGGCTTGGTAGTCGGTAGTGCCGATTTTTGGCGTGCCTTTGAAGGCTAAATGTTCGAGATAGTGAGCGACACCTGTTT
Organism: Microcoleus sp. AT3-D2; assembly: GCF_036705715.1. Classification (NCBI taxonomy): domain Bacteria; kingdom Bacillati; phylum Cyanobacteriota; class Cyanophyceae; order Oscillatoriales; family Microcoleaceae; genus Microcoleus; species Microcoleus sp. AT3-D2. The sequence continues at coordinate 32,593 of NZ_JAUBVE010000033.1, forward strand.
GGCCGTCGGGTTCGTTTGCCCCACCCACATCGGCGTGTATCAGAAACGATGCTACGGGCGCTCTGGGCCTTTCGAGTACGATGAATTTCATGCCGTTGTCGAGCTTAAATTCGCTGACTTGGCTGATTACTCGATCAAGTGATGGTTGAACAGAGACTGCTTGGGAGCCACTAGCAGGGTTGGGGCGGGCGAGGGCGATTTCCGGGGAAATTCCCCACCACAGCAGTACAGCGGCCAGCAGGGAGGCTATGAATCGAGTTTGGCGATCGGGCGATTCCCTACGGGATAGCTTCGCTTCACGGGGTTTTTGGAACTGCGGGGTCATTCGATTTTAGATTTTAGATTTTAGATTTTGGAGTGTCAAACAAAAAAATGTTTGTGCTCGGTGGTCAGAGATTCTTTTCTCAGGATAAAGATTTTTGGAGGCATAAGCGATCTGTTGCGCCCCAGATGTTAGGCTGATACAGCAAATCTCAAAAAGGGTATGGAGCCCGGCGAGGAGTTTTAAGTTTGGGATCAAAGCCGCGCACAACTTAAAACTTAACATTATTTAGCCATTCCGTCCCGATCCCGTAGTTCCAAGTCGCAAATTACCGATTGCAAAGCCATGCGAATTTTTAATCAGTCTCCTCCTTCTGAAACAGAAACCAAGAAGCGGATTTTACAAGCCGCTCAGCGGTTGTTTGCCCGCAGCGGATACGACGGCACGACAACTCGCGATTTAGCAGCGGCGGCGGGGGTGGCAGAGGGTACGCTATTTCGGCATTTTGATAATAAAAAAGCGATTTTGATTGAGGTAGCGACGGAAGGATGGGTGGAGTTGCTGACGGATTTGCTGACTGAATTAAGCGAGATGGGCAGTTACAAAGCAGTGGCTCAGGTGATGCGGCGGCGGATGCTGAATATCCGCGAGAATAGTGACATGATGCGGGTGTGTTTTTTGGAAGCGCAATTTCACCCGGATTTGCGCGACAGAATTCAGTTGGAAGTCATCGGAAAAATGAGCGATGTTGCTGAGGCTTTTTTTGAAACGGCGATGGAAAAAGGAGTTTATCGGAAGATGAATCCGAAGATTGTCGCTCAGGTATTTTTGGGGATGTTTGCAGTCGCGGGTTTCAGTCAAAATACGATTATGGAGCCGAATGCTTCTGTGCAGGAAATGCAGGAAATGGCTGAAGGACTCGCTGATATTTTTCTGAATGGGGTTTTGCTGAAAGATCAATAATTAGAGCAACAGGCAAAAGTTGTTATGGACAAAATTTTGGGCTATTCTATTCGGCCGCTAACCCAGGAAGACGAGCCTTTTCTCTGGCAAATGCTATATGAAGCGGCGCACATGGCAGAAGAAGGCGAATCAACGGTGCAAGCGGTTGTGAATCATCCTTTAATTGCGAAATATGTGAAGAATTGGGGACGTGCAAACGATCTGGGCTTCGCAGCAATCGAATTGAACGGGAGCCAGCCTGTAGGAGCCGCCTGGCTGCGTTTGTTTACAGAGGACGACAAGGGGTTTGGCTGGGTTGACGATACTATCCCGGAATTGGCGATCGCCGTTCTTCCAGAATATACAAATCAGGGTGTAGGAACGCAGTTGCTGGATCGTTTGTTGTCCGCAGCAAAAGCATCTTATCGATCGGTATCCCTGAGTGTCAGAAGCTCGAATCGAGCCCTGAGTTTGTACGAGCGATCGGGATTTAAAGTAATTGACGGAAGCGAGACAATCAACCGCACAGCAGGGACATCATTCACGATGAAAGTTGATTTTGATTAAGTGAATTATTACTCTATATATTCGTACATTTGCTGTACCCAATTCTCCCGATTATCCTGCCATTCATCCGTCACTACTTCCCAAGTTGTATTGCTCTCAAGTTCCAGCAATAGACTTGATACTTCTTCCAGCGTCGATGCTATATGACATTCTTTTACCCAACTTTCACGGATCACTTTCCAGAGACTTTGTACCGCTTCTCGCTGAAAATTTGATTCTAATTCAACTAGCAATTTGGCTAGGTGTTGTTCGTCACTTGCTGCTGACACCTCGCTCATCCAACACTCACGACGTTCTTTCCATTCTTCCCTCACTGCCTCCCAGTTTAGGTGGGCTTGAAACTCTAACAGTAATTGGTTTAGTTCTACCATATTAAATTTTGTCTTGTTTGCAGTTTGTGCTATTTTTGTACAAATTTTATTGATTGAGAGTGTTGGTTTTTTATAATGAGCGATGTGGCTGAGGCTTTTTGGGAAACGGCTCAGGTATTTTTGGGAATGTTTGCAGTCGCGCCCTTCAGTCAAAATACGATTATGGAGCCGAATGCTTCTCGGCAGCAAATGCAGGAAATGGCTGAAGGACTCGCTGATATTTTTCTAAATGGGGTTTTGCAGAAAGATGAAGAATTAGTGATTAGTCATTAGGAAATTTTAGAGCCTGAAAACGCATATCACAGGCTCTGACTCCTCGAAACTACTCATTAAACTTGTGCATTTGCTGTACCCATTTCTCGCGATTCTGCTGCCATTCATCGGTCACCGCTTCCCAATTTGTATTAGTTTCAAGTTCCAGCAATAAACTTGATACTTCTTGAACAATTGATGCTGCCAGACATTCTTCTACCCAACGGTCTCGACGCTCTTGCCACTGAATATCCACCGATGCCCACTGCAAGTTAGATTCCAATTCAACTAGCAGTTTTGCTAGATATGTCAGGTTAACTGATGCTGCCACCTCGCTAACCCAACTTTCCCGGCGGTCTATCCATTCTTTTGTCACTCCTTCCCATTTGAGGTTGCTTTCAAACTCTAACAGTAACTGATTTAGTTCTACCATTTTAAATCTTGATCCTTTTGTAGTTTGTGCTACAATTATACCAAAAATTTTAATAAACAAAGTGTTAATCTTTTTTTAAGATTGCGGTTGCAGTGAAACTACAGAATAGATAATTGAATAATGAGCGATGAATTTACTTTAGATATGCTAGAGATTCCCAGCGGTTGGAGGCGGGGCGAAGGTGACTGGACAGGAGTGGCGGCGGCTCTTGCTAGAGGAGAAACTGTAGAAGTAATTCAAGAAGTTGGTTCTACTTTGTGGCAAAACAGTCTGCCAGAAAAACATTGTTTGTATTGGGAGGGGGAAATTTTATCAACTATCAAAGGCAGAATTTGGATTAGTTTCACCCAGAGAAGATTTTCGCCAGAATCTGCTTTGCCAAAGGTTCAGTGGCATCCGAGAGTGTTGTGGGTAGGGATAGGTTGTGAACGCGGAACAGGGCGAGAATTAATCGAAACTGCGATTAAACAAGTATGCCGTGCTTATCATTTAGCGGAAAGTGCGATCGCAGGTATTGCTACAATAGACACTAAAGCAGGTGAAGTCGGCTTGCTGGAACTTTGTCAAGCGCGAAACTGGCCGTTAAAAACCTTTGCTGCTGACATTTTAAGTTCCGTAGAAGTCCCCAACCCTTCCAATATTGTAGTCAAAGAAGTCGGCACGCCCAGCGTAGCAGAAGCTGCCGCACTTTGTGCGATCGAACTGATATCTTGTACCGTTTTCAATAACAGGCAAGATGCCTGTTCCACAAAGAGTGAATCTGCTTGTGGGGTGGACATCCTGCCCGCCCGTGAAAGGCTTTTAGTCCCTAAACAAATATTTCGCAGCAAAAATCCCCCCCTTTCACAAGGAGGGGTTAGGGCGGGTTCTGCGGTAACAGTAGCGGTGGCAGTTTGCCCGATCGAATATCTGGAATCTCTGGGGTAATGTATTACTGAGACAAAGTATTGGCATTCACAAATCGACCAATCAACCCAGAAACAAATGACAACACAATGGAACCTAGCAAAGCCGGCCAAAAACCGTTAACCGCAAAGCCGATATTGAACGCACCCGCCAACCACGAAGCCAGGGAAAGCGAAATTGCATTCACAACGAATAAAAACAAACCTAAAGTAATAATGGTCAAAGGCAGCGTCAGCAATGTAAGAATCGGTCTGACAACCGCGTTCACCAATCCGATAACAACAGCAGCCAGCATCGCCGCCGGAAAGCTAACCACGGTAATACCTGGTACAATGTAAGCTGTAATGACCAGGGAAACCGCTGCTACTATCCAAGTTAAGAAAAAACTTAGCATTTCGTTTTTTTCATCTCCATCACTATTAATTAAGATTGTACCTGTTTAGTCGATCGACTAAAGTTCGGGATACACTACGAAATACCCACCTTCCGAGAATATCAGACTTATGAAACTCCGGCAACTAGCAGCATTCCTATTCGCGCTAACTATCTTCATCCTCCCGCGGCCAGCCCTGGCTCAATCTAAATATTACGCTCCTCCGCTGTCCTTTAGCAACGCCGAACTGACAAGACGCGATTTTTCTGGTCAAATGCTGCGGGCCGCTGAGTTTTCTAACGCTAATATGGACTTGACTAATTTTTCTAATGCCGATTTGCGGGGAGCAATTATGAGTGCTTCGGTGATGACTGAGGCGAATTTGCACGGAGCAAATTTAACTAATGCAATGATAGATCAAGTTAAATTTACCAAGGCCGATTTAAGCGATGCAGTTTTAGCGGAAACAATTTTGCTGCGTTCTACTTTTGAGGGAGCTGATATCACCGGCGCTGACTTTACCGACGCCATTATGGATGGTGCACAAGTTAAAGAATTGTGCACAAAGGCAAGTGGCATTAATTCTCAAACAGGGATTTCTACTCGCGAGTCTTTGGGATGCCGCTGATATCATCTCCGGTCAATTACTGATGATTGTTTATTGGGTGGGGGCGGGTTTTTGAGATTGTTTGTTTGGGGCGATTATGGTTGGTGGAACCCGCCCCTACGAAACCATATTTTGTAGGGGCGGGTTCCACCAAAAAGATATAACGATTACCAACAATTTAGATAAACCCGCCCCCACACCACGAATAATTCACTTTGCTTTTTTCTGAGCAGCCGCATAATGCTCACTCATTAACTGATTAACTTCGGGATTGTAAATCCGCAGATAATTCCAGTAATTCTCAAACACCGATTTCACGTATCCTTTGGTTTCAGGAAACGGAATCTTTTCCGCAAAAGCATCCGGATCACTAAAACTAAACCTCTTCAACCAATCTGATACTGCATTTGGCCCGGCATTATAACTCGCCACAGCTAACATCGAGTTATTCTTGTACTCGTCGTGAGTGTGATCCAAATACCACGTGCCGAGTTTAACGTTGTCGTCCACATTCTCCAATGAATACTTTTTGAGGCTGATTTGTGCAGCAACCCAAGCTGCTGTTTCCGGCATTACTTGCATTAAACCAGTGGCGCCAACTGATGATTTGATTGCGGGCATAAACCGCGATTCTTGCCGGATTAATGCTGTTACTAATACTGGATTTATTGTGCGTTCTTTTGACCACTTGACAATGGTTTCTAAGTAAGGAAAAGGATAAAGTGCTTGCCAATAAATCGGTTGCTGTCTGAGTTCGAGGTATTGGGTTCTATCATCTGGTTTATCGCGCTGCCGCAAACTACCAACCATCCACAAACCGTCTAAATTGTCTCCGACTGCAACTCGCATTAAACCGTCGGTAAACTGTTCGGCAATACTTGGTTCTACGCGGTCGATAAATTCTATTTGCCACAGCGTCCAAGCATCTCTATCTTGACCTAATTGATAGAGTTCTTTCAAGGCAGGAGAACCTGCAGTGGGTTCGGGGCGCTGAGGTGGCCGCGCTACATTGGGAGACAAATCTCGGACTGTGGTAAAGTCGCCGACTGGCCAGCCGAGAAGTACAGCCGATCGCCATGCGAAATATGATTCTGGATAACGTAAGATCGTGTAGTCAAATGCAGTCTTGGCGTCTTGTTGGCGGCCGAGTTGCTGTGCCCATTTCCCGACCCAAAATGCTGCTTCTGGAGCTTGTTCGCTGTCGGGATTGTGGGTGGTTAATTCTCTCGCCCACTGCCAAGCTGATTTTAAATCTCCGCCTTTGGCATACTGCTGAGCGATCGTCCACCGCAATTCGCCTGCTTTATCAGAATTATTGTATTTTGTCAAGAGCAACTTGCGGGTTTCTGAGGCGGATTTACCGCTGCGTGCTTTGTCGAGAAGTTGGGATTTATCTAACAAAGCTTCGGGGGCATAATTGGGGAATTTGCTAATAACTCGATCGAGGAAAACGATCGCATCCTTTGGCTCGCTCAGCCGCGACAGCCGAATTAAACCCAAACCAGTATCTTCGGCATCGGGAAACTCGCGCACTAATTCTTGATAGGCAATTCTCGATTCCGGGATTTTTCCGTCGAGCCACAAACCGCGAGCTTTGCGGTAAAGATTTTTGGCGTTGCGGGGAGCTTTCCCGTAAGCAATAGCTCCTTTGCCATAATCTTGTTTTTCCCAATAGCCAAAGGCAATTTCTTCCCAATCTTCCGGTTTCAAACCGGCGCTGTTTCGCTGCACCAGTTGTTCCAAAATTGTCCCGTAATCTTTGACATAATGACCGTATTTTGCTACGAGCAGCATTAACTGCGGCTGATTAGGGTTTTCTTTTAACTTGCGGAGGGCAATTTCTACGCTGCGGGGATGACCAGGAAATTCACTAATTGCCTGTTGCCAATATTCCGGTTTTGACTTGCCTAAAACATATAAAGCTTCCGCTGCTACTGGGTCGCTCGGATAGTTTTTGAGTAGTTCCTGCCAAGCTTTTTGGACTTTGCCTTTGTCGCCGCTCAATTGGTAGGCTTGGGCCCTTTTTAGGGCAATGTGAGCAGCTAAAACCGGATATTCTTGCTCTAATTTGTCCAATAATTTTAATGCTTTGGCGGCATTTCCTTGCTGGATTAAATCGCTGGCCAGCAGGTAGCGGGCACGGCTTTGAGGGGAGATTTCCTGCTGCGGGTTCGCACTTGCAGACTGAGTGGTTGCGAGTTCAACTAATTTCGCCGATCGCTCGCTCGGTGACAGCGATACCAGCATCTTGACTTGCGATTCGGAATTGGCTGCCTCCAGGGGCTGCTCGGCCTTCTGGGATGAGCCCAAACCCATCAATTTCATCGCAGCAACCAAAGAGCCGATCGCAATAACGCAAACTGAAACGCTGATTAAAACAGAAAATCGGGTCCGGCGTCGTTTTAGCATGGGAAAATTTAAGAGAATAAGATATAGAGAACCGATCGTTGGTCAAAAGCCATCACACGCAGGATGGGTGTTCCACGCCATCACAGGCAGGATGCCTGTTCAACGAGAAATAAATGTTAATAGTGGGGCAAAAACGGACAGCAGACCCCCACACAGATGATTGAGATTGGTGGAAGATCCGATCGCAGGCGGACTTGGCTGATATAGTAGCAGAATTTATTTTGATGTGGAGCGGAAAATTTGTGCGATCGATCTATTTACCCGCACCAACGAAAAACCACAAACCACCCACTGCAAAGTACAATCAAAAATCTAAAATCTAAAGTGTAAATCAAAACATGGAATTTCTAGTCACCGATACGCCCCGCTCTGTTTGGACGGGAGACGCCCTGGCAATTGGTCTGTTTGAGGACGCCCTGGAACTCACGGGCGAGCTGGCACAATTAGATGAAAAGCTTGCAGGCACTTTGAAAGAGCTACTACTGGAAGTAGATTTTAAGGGCAAAGTGGGTACCAGCGCCATCACCCGCGTCGGCGGCAATAATCCCATTCGCAAAATTGCGATCGTCGGTTTGGGAAAAACAGAGGATTTAAAATTAGACACCGTGCGGCAAGCTGCGGGCGTTTGCGCCAAGTTAGCCAAAAAGGAGAAATGCAAAAGCCTCGGAATTAGCTTTCCTGTGTGGAAAAGCGCGCCGGATTCTACAGCAAGCGCCATCGCCGAAGGTGTAGAACTCTCCCTGAATCAAGACAACCGTTTCAAATCGGAACAGGAAGACAAAAGCCCGCAACTCGAACAAATTCATTTGCTCGGTTTTGCCGGTACCGAAAGTGCGATCGCCCGCGCCCGCCAAATCACTGCCGGAGTCATTTTAGCACGGGAATTAGTCGCAGCGCCGGCAAATTTTGTCACCCCGATTACCATGGCCGAAACCGCTCAAAGTCTCGCTGCAGAATGCGGTTTAGAGTTAGAAATACTGGAGCGGGAAGACTGCGAAAAACTAGGAATGGGAGCCTTTCTCGGCGTGGCTCTAGCATCTGATTTACCACCAAAGTTCATCCATTTGACTTACAAACCCGAAGGCACACCGCGCCGCAAAATAGCAATTGTGGGCAAAGGATTGACCTTTGATTCTGGGGGTTTGAACATCAAAGGTGCGGGCAGCGGCATTGAAATGATGAAAGTAGATATGGGCGGCGCTGCGGCTACTTTGGGAGCGGCCAAGGCGATCGGACACATCAAACCCGATGTGGAAGTTCACTTTATCAGCGCCGTCACTGAAAACATGATCAGCGGCCGCGCCATGCGCCCTGGAGACATCCTTACAGCTTCCAACGGCAAAACAATTGAAGTCAACAATACCGACGCTGAAGGTCGTTTAACCCTGGCTGATGCTTTGGTATTTGCTGATAAATTGGGAGTTGACGCAATTGTCGATTTAGCAACTCTAACCGGGGCCTGCGTAATTGCTTTAGGTGACGATATCGCGGGTTTGTGGAGTCCTCAAGATAGTGTCGCCGCCGAAATAGTCGCCGCCTCAGAATTGGCAGGCGAAAAATTTTGGCGAATGCCGATGGAAGAAAAATATTTTGAGGGCTTGAAAGCATTGCACGCCGACATGAAAAACACAGGCCCACGTCCCGGTGGTTCGATTACGGCGGCGCTATTTTTGAAGCAGTTTGTAAAGGATACTGCATGGGCGCATTTAGATATTGCCGGCCCGGTTTGGACTGACAAAGAAAATGGCTACAATGGCCCTGGGGCTACCGGTTTTGGAGTTCGGACTTTGGTGCATTGGGCGCTGGGCGGCGCTTAATTGTGGATTTCCAGCCCAAAAATTGAGATTTTCTCTGCGTTAAAAGTTTGTTAGTCCATCTGTGAGCCAGGGGTTAAAAACCCCTGGCTCACTGCCTAAGTAATCTAAAAGAAAATTTAATAGCGATCATTAACAATTTAAATGTTTCTGAAGCAATCAGTACGCGAACCTATGTATTCGGTCACAGGGAGCAAGGTAAGCGTTGCTAGCCGTGAGGCTCACCCATTGCTCATACTTGGGCAAAGCTTCGTTCCCAGGGCCCAACCTCGATAGTTTTGACATTTCCTGAAAAAATGGCTGTTTCATAAAAAATGAAAAAAGTATATAATTATGTAAATATTTCACTAGCCGAAATCAAATAATTAGATTTGATCGGATTTGCATTGGTACAGATAATTTTTTTCTTGAACTTTATGCAAGAACAATTAACAATTTTTTTTTCAACACTTTCTGTATCTTCAACACTTGCCTGCAACGTGGTGCCGGAGTTGCGATTGTATGCTGTTTTTGACTCGCTGACGGCGCTGGCTTATTGCTCGATCGCCCTATCTTTAGTTTATTTTACCCGCCAAGGTTCTCACCGCAAGATTTTCCGGCTGTTTGCCGTTGTTTTTTTTGCCTGGGGCGCGGCTAAATTGACGGAAGTTTGGACGCTTTGGCATTCCATATATTGGCTGTCGGTAACTCTCAAAGCTACAAGTGCTTTGATTTCTTGGCTTTTAGCCGCACTCGCCCTCGCCTTGATGCCGAAAGCACTTGCCGAGTCTGGTTTAAATCAAAGAGAAAAATTTCAACAACAGTCGTTAAAACAGGTAGAAGAAAATCAGCACCAACATGACATTGAGAAAGGAGAATTGGCAAAACAATCGATCGCTCTTTACCCTTCAGATACTATTGTCGATCGCACTTTAGCTCTCAATTCGCTTAACGAACAGTTAGAAAAAGAAATTGCCGATCGCCAGCGGGTTGAGGAAAAGTTGCAACTGACTCAGTTTGCGATCGACCGATCGGCAGATGCGATATTCTGGATCGGGCCCGACGGTAAATTTTTGTACGTCAACGACGCCGCTTGCTCTTCATTGGGATATTCTACCGCTGAATTGCTCTCGATGACCGTGCACGACATCAATCCAGATTTTCCCCAAACTGCTTGGAGTTTGCACTGGAAAGTCTTAAAACGATGCGGTTCGGTGAATATAGAAGTTCACCACCTCACTAAGTACGGTCGCATCTTTCCGGTAGAAATTACGATCAACCATTTGGAATTTAACGGCAAAGAATATCAGTGCGCGTTTGCTCGCGACATTAGCGAACGCAAGCGGATTGAGGCAGCTTTGCGAGAAAGAGAAGAAGAATTTAGGTCATTAGTTTCTAACATTCCCGGTGCGGTTTATCGGTGCAGCCCTGCTGGGCGATCGAGCCTAACTTTTATCAGCAGTGGCATAGAAGCTATTTCCGGCTATCCTGCAGCTAACTTTATGCAAAAACCGGTGCAGGCTTTTCCGAGTATAGTTCACCCCGATGACGCTGAGCAGATCGAGACAATTATCGATCGGGCTATTAAGACCAAACAACCTTACATCATCGAATATCGCCTAATTCACTGCGACGGAAATGTGCGGTGGGTTGTAGAGAAAGGTCAAGCCCTTTTCCACGCAGACGGTGAAGTTTTATCCCTCAACGGCGCCATTTTTGACATAACAGAGCGCAAAGCAGCGGAGGATGCTTTGCGGCTCTCCGAGGCGATCGCCAACAACAGAGCCCAGCAGCTAGAAATCGCTCTCAAAGAACTTCGAGAAACTCAAGCTCACCTAATTCATACCGAAAAAATGTCAAGTCTCGGTCAAATGGTAGCTGGAGTAGCTCACGAAATTAATAACCCTGTCAGTTTTATCTACGGTAATATTTCCTACGCCAGCCAATATATCAGAGACTTGTTGCAGCTTGTGAAACTTTATCAAAAACATTATCCTCAGCCCGAGGTAGAAATTCAAGAATGTATTGACAATATCGATTTAGAATTTATGAGAGAAGATTTACTAAAAATATTATCTTCGATGAAAATGGGAGCCGATCGCATTCGCGAAATAGTTCTGAGTTTGCGAAACTTCTCGCGTTTAGACGACTCAGTAAAAAAACCTACTAACCTTCACGAAGGCATAGATAATACCCTCTTAATATTACACAACAAACTCCGAGCCAGAGGCGACTATCCAGAAATAAAAATTATCAAAGATTACGGTCAACTCCCTTTAATAGAATGTTATGCTGGTCAGCTCAATCAGGTATTTATGAATCTGCTTAGCAACAGTATTGACGCCTTGGAAGATGCTTGCAACCAAAAAAGGCGATCTGCGGCCGGCGGCGACGATTGGAAACCAACTATTAGGATTCGCACAGAAGCCCTGAACGAAAATAGTATTTGCATCCGCATTGCCGATAATGCGATCGGCATGACAGAAGACGTGCGGAGCCGATTATTTGACCCGTTTTTCACGACAAAACCGATGGGAAAAGGCACCGGTTTGGGGTTAGCCATCAGTTACCGAATTGTGGCGGAAAAACACGCCGGAGCCTTGAGCTGCCGTTCCACCGTAGGAGAAGGTACGGAATTTGCGATCGAGATTCCTTTATGAATTAGTGCGACGGAAGTATCATATCATTTCCGGTTACACCGTCAGGTAATGTTGACTGTTGACTGTTGACTGTTGACTGTTGACAGTCATTGGTAACAAGTTAAGCTAAGAAAGCATTTGTCAATCAGCAATTATGCTCAACATTTACTCGGATTTTGGGCCCAAAACTGAGATTTGGGCGATCGAGGAATCATGCCGAGGGTGATATTTATACCTACTCTCTCTCGAATCGTGAATTTTCCACTCCTAAAAAAGCAGTTTTTTTGAGTAATATTACTGATTGACAAATGCAATTAAGTCTTAACTTGTCACCAATGGTTGACAGTGAACAGTGAACAGTGAACAGTGAACAGTGAACTCGAATTTACTATTCCGATGCTAACGGATTTGATATCAAGAGTTTGGCAGAAGTTATCGCTCACTATAAATTGTAAAGTGGGGTGTGAAAAACTTTCAATTTTCAAGAAAAATCTCAAAATTGGCTATAAATTACCAAGGTAATGCTCAACATGGCAGTGAAATTGTAAATTGTGTACCGCAACCTAAAGTTGAGTTGACTTCGAGCATACCAGAGTGTTTCTCAACTACAATCTGCCGTGCGATCGCCAAACCCAATCCCGTGCCTTTACCCACACCTTTAGTTGTAAATAAGTGGTCAAAAATATTCGCTTTTATCTCATCTGATATCCCTGGCCCGTTGTCAGAAATGCGAATCATCACCCACTCCTTAGACTGTCTTTCTGTCCGAATCGTGATGCAATTGGCTGGGGCTTTAATCTTCTTTAAACTCTGTTCCACATTTGATTCTTCCAGTGCATCAATGGCATTTGCCAATATATTCATAAACACCTGATTTAATTGTCCGGGGAAGCAATCCACTGAGGGCAAGTTCCCGTACTCTTTCACCACTTCAATCGCTGGACGCTGTTCGTTCGCTTTCAATCTGTGTTTGAGAATCAAAATCGTACTGTTAATTCCGTCATGAATATTGAAAGGAACTTTGTAATCTTTGTCGGATCTGGAGAAGGTGCGGAGACTGGTGCTGATACCTTGAATGCGATCGCACCCAACTTGCATAGAATTCAACATTTTGGGTAAATCTTCTAAGAGATATTCGATATCGCTCTCTTCAGCTTTTTCTTCAATCTCCTCACCCGGACTGGTAAATTTTTCTTGATAGAGTTGCAAGTATTCTGTAATATCTTTGACGGCGGCGATCGCTTCATGAATATTGCCAGAAATAAATCCGACTGGATTATTAATTTCATGGGCAACCCCGGCCACTAAGTTCCCCAAAGCCGACATTTTTTCGCTCTGCACTAATTGCAGTTGAGATTGTTCCACCTGGTGGGCGTAGTCCTGCGATTGCTGATACAGTCGCGCATTTTCTAGGGAAATGGCAGCCTGAGTGCAGAGGAAGTTGAGGACGAGGAGACGATCGCGAGTAAACACTCCTTTTGTCGATCGATGTTCGAGATAAAGTATGCCAACTAAATTCCCGCGATCGAGAATCGGAGTACATAGCATACTCTGAGGTTGCTCCTGGAACGTATAATCATTCATTAAACCCGGAATATCGGTTTTGCCACCTTCAATAACAACAGTTTGCAGGGTATGTTTGACATAATAAACCAGCTTGAGCGGAATCACCGCCGAGCCATCTAGAGGTTGGGTTTGCAGCAGGGTTGTGGGTGGCTGGTTATCGGAATTGATGTGAGTTATTGCCCGGATTTGCCATTCATCCTGATGGGGGAGTAGCAAAGCACAAGTTTCTGCCCCTGAAGTTTTCAAAATAATTTGGTTGAGGGTGTCGAGCAATTCATCAATCTGAATTTTACTGGATAAAGCTTGAGCAGCTTGCACAATAGAGGCGAAATCAAGGGCATCGGAAATACTCGTGCTACTGCTGGAAGTGTATGAAGACTGGCTAATCGTTCCCAGCGTCTCTAAGGGATTAAAGCGAAGTTTGGGCTGATTCAGGATAGGTTGAAGTAATTGGGGATAGCGTTGTTCTAGGTCTTCAACTTTGGCTTTAGCTCCCCAACGGGCATAACAGTAGTACGCTTCCTGCATATAGCTGGCGGCCACTTTTTCTTTGCCCGAGTCAAGGTAGAACTTGGCAGCTAATTCGTTGGCAAGTGCTTCTTCTTGGAGGAATTGATTTTCTTTAGCTAGTTGGATGGCGCGATCGTATAACTCTAATGCTTGCCAATTAATCCCTAATACCCTAGCCTTTTCCGCTTCAATTAATTCATATCTATACCGATTTACTTCTGGTGTATTTTCGGCCCAAAACTTCATTTTTTCCTGATTAACATTAACTTGTTCCAAGTAGCTTCTTTGTTCATCTACCGTGACTTCAGCATAGCGATTTAACAATGTTAGCGAATGGTAAAAATTGAGAACTATGACTTGCATAAAACCAAAAGCCGAGCCGGATTGCTCCTGTGCTAGTCCCACATTTTTTAAGGCTTGGATACTATCGCCCAACAAGTAACCTAGAATAGTTTTAGCCAGATAAAACATAAATAAAACTATTCCAGATTTAGCAGCAATAATGCGGGGCAAAGTTTTCTGTTCATCAAAGCTTTTACCGATCAATAATAGGGGCTCTGCGGCTTGACCCTGTAAATTCAAACCTAATTGCCGCCATACTTGCGAGAAATGGGTAGAACTTTCTTGTTTAAAGTTAATACAAAAATTACCATAAAATTCTTGTTGCTGGATGGCTGATTCTAAGTTATCTTCCGTAAAAAATAAGTAACTACACAAATTTGCAGCACAATATCCACCCCATTCAAAATCACCTACTTCTAGCCCTGCTTGTAGTCCTTCTCGCAAAGGATCGACACTATTTTTGGCGGGTTCTTTCCAAGTGCGAATATTGCCATTGAACAAGTTATAAACTTGGGCTTTTAGCTCTTTAGCGTTGAACTTATCTAATAATTTTAAGGCAACTAAGCCTGCATGATAACCTCTATCTAATTGACCTAATCCTACTAACAATAACCCGTAAAAACCATAGGCAAAAGATGATAGTGCTGAATCTCCATATTTAAGGCACAAATTAATCATGGTGATGATTAATTGCGGAAAAATCTCTGGTCTTGCTACAAATACAGGAGTACAGAGTGTTCTTAAAATTTGCATGGCTGCCAGCTTATATGGATCTGTCATCAGCGGCAAATTATCTAAATCGTCAAGATTTGGTAAATCAATTATCAAATCCTTTTCCAAGTCTATTGTTAGTAAAGAAATTGATAGTTTTTCTAACACTTCTAACCCAATATCTACTGCGGCGATCATTTCTATTTGCTGAGCAATATGAATTTGCATTTTTAATTCATAAATTCTCACTTTTTCGAGTAAACTCTTGACTGCTGTCAGCGCCAACTCAGCTAATTTTAATGATTTCTCAAAGTTAAGGTTTAAATATTCAGCTTCGGCAGTAGCGATGTAAATATTTAGGGTCAATTCATACTGATTTTGCCAACAGTCTGTTGTCAGTAACTCCATCGCCGTTTGTAAATAGACCGTTGCGGCAGCATAAGCATTAGAAGTTTTGGCTTTCCGCCCTGCCACTAGGTTTAATTCGGCTAATGCTTGGCGATCGCGACTTTGAGTGATTAAATCTTTACCCTGATTTAAGTGTCTGACAATCTCAAATATTTTTTCATCCTGCTCTATGTTTGAGGAATTTTGTAGTAACAACTGTCCGATTTGGAGATGAGTTGCTTGCTTTTTTTCATCAGGAATAAGGGAATAAGCAGCTTGTTGAACGCGATCGTGCAAGAAGCGATAGGCAACCGTTTGAGAAGTCGCTTCAGAAATAGCCTGTTCTATTCCTACATAAAATTTATAAACTTCACTTTGGGGAAGAATCAGCCCTTCTTGTAAAGCTTTCCACAAAGCCGTTGCGGTTTCAGTCTCCGAACTCTCTAAAACAATTGCCAATGTTGCCAGATCGAACTGGTTGCCAATACAAGCGGCTAATTTTAAAACATCCTGAGTTTCTCTGGGCAACTTCTGCAACTGCTGCGCCATAAATTCCACCACATTATCGGTCAGTGCTGCCTCTCTAACTTTACTAATATCGCACTGCCAATGTCCCGCTTTGATATCGAAAATAATCAATTCATCCTGATGCAAGGCTTTGAGAAACTGCGTCGCAAAAAATGGGTTTCCTTGAGTTTTTTGATAGACTAATTCTGTCAGCGGTTGTGCCAACTTAGGAGAGCAAACAAGAGTATCGGCTACCAATTGATTCAAACTAATTTGACTGAGGGGTGCTAATGTTATGGTGTTGAGGGTTGTTCCTGCCTTCCTCACTTCATCTAGGGTCAACATCAGCGGATGGCTTGGTGATACTTCATTATCCCGATAAGCTCCCAGCAGCAACAGATAACCCAATTGCGACTCATTGACGAGCAATTGCATTAACTTCAGCGATGCCGAATCCGCCCATTGTAAGTCATCCAAAAACATTACCAAGGGATGCTCTTTTGTTGTGAAGACAGCAATAAATTTGTGGAAGAGCAAATTAAACAGATTTTGAGCAGCAATCCCCGATATTTCTGGGGCTGGGGGTTGTTGTCCGATAATCCGTTCTAGTTCGGGAATGACTTCAATAATGACTTGTCCGTTGTCACCAAGCGCTTCGAGAATTTGACTTTTCCATGCTTGGATTTGGGCATCACTTTCACTGAGTAATTGTGCCATTAAATCGCGGAATGCCTGGACAAATGCCGAGAAGGGAATGTTGCGGTTGAACTGGTCGAATTTGCCTTTGATGAAATAGCCGCGCTGCCGGACAATCGGTTTATGCACCTCGTTGACTACAGCCGTTTTACCAATCCCGGAGAACCCAGCGACCAGCATTAATTCTGATGTGCCAATCGCTACCCGCTCGAAGGCACTCAACAGGGTTTGTACTTCAGTTTCTCGACCATAAAGCTTTTCAGGAATCAGGAAGCGATCGCATACATCCCGCGTTCCTAACTCAAAAGTTTCAATTTTTCCAGTTTCTTGGTACTGATACAAACACTTTTCTAAGTCATGCTTCAATCCCAAGGCACTTTGATAGCGCTTTTCGGCATTTTTTGCCATCAGCTTCATGACAATATCCGAAACCACCTGCGGGATTTCTTTGCTGTTTATTGAAGGAGGTTGTTTGGCAATATGGCAGTGAATCAACTCCATCGGGTCGTCACATTCAAATGGCAGTTGTCCTGTCAGCAGTTCGTAAAAGGTTGCTCCCAGAGAATAAAAGTCGGTGCGGTAGTCGATGCCTCGGTTCATTCGTCCGGTTTGTTCGGGAGAAATATAGGCAAGGGTTCCCTCTAAAATGTTGGGATTTTGAATTTCTTGAGTTTCTCTCGGAAGTAGAGAAGCGATGCTAAAGTCAATCAGTTTGACTTGTTTAGTTTCGGGATGAATCAAAACGTTAGCTGGCTTAATATCTTTGTGAATGACTCTGTTTCGGTACAGTCCGTTTAGAATGTCAGTTATTTGAATGGCTATTTCCAATATTTCTGCTAGAGTCAGCGAGGCCTCTTGGGCGTATTCTCGCAGAGAAATGCCGCCAAAATCCTCCATTACTAGGGCATAGCTGTGGCGATAGGAGTCCAAATTGTAGGGTTCAACTACTCCCGGCAGACGTAGGTTTTTGGCGATGGTGTACTGGTTGCGGAATTGCAGTAGTTCGCTGAAGCTGGGATAGTCTCGATTCAGTAGTTTAATGACAACCGGAAGCTGGTCTTTTTCTCGGATAGCTCGATAAACTAGGGTTCGCGAACCACAGTATAATTGCTCAACCAGATGATATCCAGAAATTCGGTTCGTTAAATCCACTGCTGTACTCCTCTGGATTACTCCATCTTAGACATTGACTCTTGTAACTAAGTATACACTTTTCTTTGTCTAGTCTGAGGAAAATAGAACTGCGAAATCCCCAGCCGACCGACTCTACCGCTTTTATTTTTTTTCACTTTTGAAGAGAAAGATTGCCCTCTCTCAAGATAGTCTTATCCTTTCATCGGCAATAAAATTGTAAACTCCGTCCCTTCTCTCAGTACAGAATTTACCTCTATTGTACCGCCGTGTTTCTCAACTATAATCTGCCGTGCTATCGGCAGTCCCAACCCCGTCCCTTTCCCTACTTCCTTGGTAGTAAATAACTCATCAAAAATCTTCTCTTGCACTACCTCACTCATGCCCACACCGTTATCTTTAATGCAAATTATCGCTTGTTTTTTATCTAGAAAAATGTCGGTCTTAATGGTAATTTTATTGGCGATTTCTGCATAATTTCGTCCTTGATTTGATTCATCCAAAGCATCGATCGCATTACCTAACAAATTCATAAATACTTGATTCAACTGTCCGGCATAGCACTCCACTGGTGGCAAATTCCCATATTCCCTAATCACTTTGATTTCTGGACGAGTATCGTTAGCCTTGAGGCGATGTTTCAGGATCATAATGGTGCTATCGATGCCATCGTGGATATTGCAAGCTACGGGATAGTTAGTATCCGCACGGGAGAATGTCCGTAGACTGGTACTAATATCCCGAATCCGCTTCACGCCTTCCCGCATCGAACTTACTAATTTCGGTAAATCTTCCCGGATGTAGTCCAGATCTATGTTTTCGATTTCTTCTTGAATCTCTGGATCTAGTTGCGGATATTTTTGTTCATACAAATCGAGCAATCCAAACAAATCTTTGATATGATCTAAGGCGGGTTGAATATTACCAACCAGAAAACCAACTGGATTATTAATTTCATGAGCAACCCCAGCCACTAAGTTTCCCAAGGCTGACATTTTTTCGCTTTGAACTATTTTTATTTGTGCTTGTTTGAGATCTGTAAATGCTTGTTGAGATTCTTGATACAACCGGGCATTTTCTAAGGAAATAGCAGCTTGAGAAGCCAGCAAATTTAGCACTTCAATGCGATCGCTCGTAAAGGCCCCAACCGTCAGGTTATTTTCCAGGTAGAAAACTCCTATCAACTGCCCTTGATTAAGAATTGGAATACACAGAACACTGATCGGCTGGTGCTGTTCAATATAGCGATCGCTCGCAACCAGGGAACTTACCCTAGCATCGACTATTACCAAAGGTTTCAAACTACGCTTGACAGTGTTAACCAAACTAATTGCTACATCCTGACTTGATTCTAAAGGTATTGATGGTAATAGCTCAGGTTCCTGTCCCTTTGCTACAAGAGCCGCTACCTGTAAATACTGTTTGTGTTTGAGCAATAAGACACACTTAGTGGCGCCAGCATTCGCGATCGCTATTTTTAAAAGAGTAGTCAGGAGTTTATCTAGTTCAATCTCCCCAGAAATGGCTTGAGAGGCTTGGATCAGAGTAGGCAAATCTAGAAAATTCGAGTTGCTGCTAGAAGAGTTTGTATTATAAGTAATTGTTCCGCGGGCGATGGTTTCCTTGAGGGAACTAAAGGATTGAGCTTGCTGAAGGATAATACCGAGTAAGCGAGGATAACGTTTTTCCAAATCCTCTATTTTGGCTTTAGCTCCCCATCGGGCATAACAATAATACGCTTCAATCATGTAGGCTTGAGCTACTTTTTCTTTGCCCCATTCCAAGTAGAATTTCGCGGCTAGTTCGTTGGCGAGGGCTTCTTCGTTGATGAATTTATGATCTTGAGCTAGTCGGATGGCGCGATCGTACATTTCGAGTGCATCTGCCTTGTAACCCAAAACCCGCTGCCGTTCTGCCTCAACCAAATACCACTTATGCAAATGATTCATCGGAGCATTTTGCGCCCACTGGTGCAGAGTTGTTTGATGAGTTTCCACAGAGGCCAGAATATCAGCTTGTTCAATTTCTGGCTGTGTGGAAAACACTGCCAGGTACGTCAGGGCTGCATAAAAATGGAAAATGGGAACAATAATTAACCCCGATACTGCCATCACAGACTGTTTGGCTGGGGTAATGTAGTTTAGAGCAGCCGGATAATTACCAAACGAATAGGCAAGCAGTAGTTTGTAGACGTAGACAAGGGCGATCGCACTGAATTCGCGATCCTGATAGTGCTTAGGAATCATCACCGTTTCATCATAGGCAGTTCCGATTAAGCAATCCGACAGAGTACGAACTTCCCTCAAGTTCTGCAACGTCTGCCACCCCATATGCAAATAAGTCCGAGCAGAATATTGCTTCACCTGAGCCAAGGTAGCACTGTAGACTGCAAGTTCCGGTTCCCAAGTATCCAGTTCTACGCCACCAAAAAAGTTGATGTAGCTGTAAGTAGCTATGTTGTAGCCAGCGTTGAGAAAATCGCCAGTTTCCATGCCAGCCGTAAAGCCTTCTTTCAGCGTTGGTATCCCTGCCCTCATAGCATTTTGATGATGCTGAATAAATGCCCCAAACATATTATGAGTAATGCACTTAAATTCTGGTGCATTGACCCGATCGAGCAAATTCAATGCCAATTTACCAAAGCTATAGCCCGTTTTTGCCTCTCCCAAAAAGGCACTTAATACAAGTCCGTGAATCGCATAGCCCACCGTTGATGCGGGTGCATTCCCAAAGGAGAGCGATAAACTTACCATCGTGGAGCTAAGTAGGGGCACTAAGCCTGGAATTCCCTGGAGAATGGGTGCAAATAACATGGCCAATATTGGCATAGCTGCCTGAGTCTGAGGATCGCTCATCACAGGCAGATCTATTAGTTCCTCAATTTTTCTGCCGCTTAGTTGCTCCGCAAGGCTCTGTAGCGCTTTACCAATCAAGGCTTCATCAGGTTCGGTGGGGAGTTCAACCCCCAACTGCAAGAGTGCATCTCTGGCTACTGCAATCGCTTCTAACGTCTTGCTCTGTGCTGTCTGTGCGACGATTTGAATTTCGTAAATTTTGATTTTGTCTAAGATTGTCTGTGCATTCTGTAACACCCGTGCTGCAATCTGTTCCATGCTGTCAAAGTCAGCATTCAAATAGGCGGCTTCAGCAGCAGCAACATAGAGGTTCAGAGTCAATTCATACTGGCTTTGCCAGCAGTTGGCTGTTAGTAGCTCAACCCCCACTTGTAGATAAACTCTGGCTGCTGTGTAGGCGGTAGAATTTCTGGCTTTACAACCGGCTGCCAAGTTTAGTTGAGCTAAGGCTTCCCGTTCGCTCGGTTGGGCGATCAACTCAATTCCTCGATTCAAATGCCCGACAATATCAAACAGTTTTTCCTCTTGCTCTATCTCGGGGCAATTTTGCTGGAGTAACTTTCCTATTTTGAGATGCGTTGCTTTTTTCTGCGAATCAGGAATTAGCGAATATGCGGCTTGCTGGACGCGATCGTGTAAAAATCGATAAGTTGGATTAGCTGAAGCCTTGAAAACTTCATCACTATCCCATTCCGTAAAGAACTTATAGATTTTTGTCGTGGGAATCACCAAACCTTCCTGTAATGCTTTCCATAAAGCTGTAGCCGTCATTCCAGCAGATTTTTCACTGACAATTACTAACGTCTTCAAATCAAACTGTGCTCCTATACAAGCTGCTAATTTGAGAACCTTCTGAGTTTCTTTGGGCAACTTCTGCAATTGCAACGCCATAAACTCAACGACATCATCAGTGATAGCTAAGGCTTTGACTTGGGCAATATCACACTGCCAATGCCGAATTTTCCAGTTAAAGCTAATTAGCCCATCGTCATGTAATGTCTTGAGAAACTGAGTGGCGAAGAAAGGATTTCCCTGAGTTTTTTGATATACTAATCTTGTCAAAGGTTGGGCAAGGGATGATTCGCTATTCAGCGTATCCGCCACCAACAAATTTATATCGGTTTCGCTTAACGGTTGCAAAGTAATCGTATTCACTGTTGCCCCTGTTTTAAGTATCTCATCCACTGTTAAGATAAATGGATGCACAGGGGAAACTTCATTATCTCGATAGGCCTCCAATACTAATAAATATCCTGTATCCCTCATCAATAATTGTAGCAAATTTAGGGAGGCTGAATCCGCCCATTGCAAATCATCCAAAAATATCACTAAAGGATGTTCTTTGCTCGTGAAAACTTGCACAAATTTCTGCATGAGCAGATTAAAGCGATTTTGGGCGGCACTTCCTGACAGTTCTGTTGCAGGAAGTTGAGCGCCAATTATGCGTTCTAACTCAGGAATCACGTCAATCAAAACTTGTCCGTTGTCTCTGACTGCTGCTAAAATCTGGGTTTTCCATGTTTGCAGTTGGGTATCCGATTCTGATAGCAATTGACCCATTAAGTCGCGGAAGGCTTGCACAAAGGCACTGAAGGGAATGTTGCGTTGAAATTGATCGTATTTGCCTTTGATAAAATAACCGCGCTGACGGACAATGGGTTTATGGACTTCATTGACAACGGCGGTTTTCCCAATTCCCGAAAAACCCGCTACTAGCATCATTTCGGTGCTACCTATGCTGACTCGCTCAAAGGCAGCTAATAGTTGATCAACTTCTTTTTCTCTACCGTAGAGCTTTTCGGGGATAGTAAAGCGATCGCTAATATCTCGCTTTCCGAGTTCAAAATTTTCTATCTTGGCTGTTTTTTGTAATTGAACTAAACAAATCTCTAAATCGTGCTTGAGTCCTAATGCACTCTGATAGCGTTTTTCGGCATTTTTGGCCATCAGCTTACTGACAAGTTGCGATAAAATTAGGGGTATCTCTGGATTTATTTGATGGATCGGTTTCGACGGTGTAGCGAGGTGACAATGCACCAGTTTCATCGGATCATCCGAGATAAATGGCAGCTTTCCTGTCAACAATTCATAAAAGGTCACACCCAGGGAATAAAAGTCACTACGATAGTCAATGCCTCGATTCATCCGTCCTGTTTGTTCGGGAGAGAGATAGGCTAATGTTCCTTCTAAAATATTGGGATTCTGGATTTCTTGGGTTTCTCGTGGTAGGAGGGATGCAATACTAAAGTCAATTAGTTGAATTTTTTGGGTGTCGGGATTAATGAGAATATTAGCGGGTTTAATATCTTTGTGAATGACTCGGTTTTGGTAGAGATAGTGAATAATGTCTGTTAGTTGTATGGCGAGTTGGAGAAATTCTGCTAAAGGTAAAACTTGAGATGGTTGAGTTTCATTTGTTGTTGTTTTGAGATAAGTAGGTAGGGAGACTCCGCCAAAGTCCTCCATTACGAGGGCATAGCTATTCTGGTATACTTCCAGCGTCAGGGGTTTGACGATGTGAGGAAAGTCGAGATTTTTGGCAATGGTATATTGGTTGCGAAACTGGATGAGTTCGTTGAAGGTGGGGTATTCGTTTCGCAGCAGTTTGATGACGACTGGGTATTGGTCACGGGTACGGATGCCTCGATAGACTAGGGTACGTGTACCTACATAAAGTTGCTCTGTAATCTCATAGCCTGAGAAATTGGCGATCGTATCCATAACTGGTTGACCCTTTATTATAAAACAGTTAAATTAAACCTTCTATTCCATTGTATTTTATTATTTGACAAAGATAGCGATCGCAAACTCTGCATCCTCGGTATGGACAGAATTAACTGTAATTTTTTCTTGATGTTTATCAATTATTATTTGGTCGAAATCTACTTGGTCACAAGTCCCCGGATTTATCTGTGTACCTTTGAAAAAAGCTCCACATCCCGATCGCAAGCCCGCGAACTCATCCGTGCGAGCAATCTCAAATCTCAAATTTCAAATCGCATGACGTGCGATCGCTAATCCTAAATTAGTTCCTTTGCCTACTCCGCACTATTTGCGCTATGTATAGTATAGTTGTCTAATATGGTGATGGTATCAGAAAACAATTATTTGTATTTTTTAACCGCAAATATACGCAGATAAACCCGGATAGAGAGTTGATATTATCTGCGTATATTGGCTGACATCTGCGGTTTGATTATGTTTTATTCCCCGTAGTGCCCGCCGACAACCTTACCCCGAAACACAACATAATTGTAGATGTTGTAAAAAATCATAATCGGGAGCAGAACGCCCATAAACACAATCATAAATACCAGGGCGCTGGGCGAAGCTGCGGCTTGGTAAATCGTGATTTGTGAGGGAATAATGTAGGGAAAAACAATCAATCCCAAGCCAATGAAAGTAAGCAAAAAAATCATAATTGTCCAGACAAACGGCGTGCGTTCTTCTTTGTTTGCGAGACTTTTCAGCAGCAGCCCCACTAACAGCACTCCCAACAAAGGAATCGCGGCAAAGACATAAACTAGCGGTTTTTCAAACAACCTGGATCTAGCACTTTCGTAAAAAATCGGAGTGGCGATCGTGATTAAAATCGCTCCGATTAAAGTCGTCACCGCCGCAATTTTAGCCGTGCGATAGTGATTTGTTTGCAGTTCGCCCTCCGTTTTCATAATTAGATAGGTTGAACCGATCAAAACATAGCCTTGAATCAGCGTCAAAGCCACTAAGATCGATCGCCAATCCAGCCAGTCCCAAGTAGAACCTACAAAATGACCGGCTTCATCAACCGCAATGCCTTCGAGCACCGCACCGAGGGCAAATCCTTGAGCTAAAGCTGCTAAAAAACTGCCAGCACCAAAGGCATAATTCCAGAGTAATTTGCGCTTAGAATGCTCGCGAAATTCAAAGGCTACAGCCCGAAATATCAAACCAAAAAGCATCATGCAAATCGGTATATACAGCGCTGTCAAAATCGTACCGTAAGCGAGGGGAAATGCGCCAAATAAAGCGCCTCCCATTAAAACCAGCCACGTTTCGTTCGCGTCCCAAACGTTGCCCAAACTCGTCATTAAAATGCCCCTGCGTTCCTCGTCGTCAGCAGTCAGAGACAGGATTCCTACTCCTAAGTCAAAACCGTCTAGCATGACATATAGCAGGAGAAACAAAGCCAAAACTACAAACCAAACTTGTGGGAGAAAATGCTCCAAAGCTTGCATAAAATCTCCTATTGTTGTGCTTCTACGGGACGTTGATCGGGAATGTGTTCTGCGGGTTGACTTTCGATTGCAGGTTCATTGTCTAAACCTGGCACAGGCAGACTTAAATTAGGCCCTTGGCGGATAATTCGACTGCCAAAATACAAGGCACAAACAAACAAAAAGCTGTAAACAACTGCAAAGAAACTGAGAGAAGTTAAAACATTGCTGGCGGGGATGTTTGACACCGCGTCAGCAGTGCGAATTTGCCCGTATAAAGCCCAAGGTTGTCTGCCGACACAGCGCACAATCCAACCCGATTCTACAGCAATATATCCCAGTGGAGCAGCTAATACCCAAGCGCGCATCAGCCAAGGTTGACTGCTAATATTTTCAGCAGAAAGTTTGCCTCGCAGCCACTGAATTATACTGAATAGCATCAATCCTAAAAAAAATAATCCAATCCCGGACATGATGCGGAAACAATAGTAGATTAAACCCACCATTCTGGGTCTATCTTCAGGTTTCCATTCCTTTAAACCTAGTACGGGTTCGGATAGATTTTGTTTGAATTCTAGAATGTATCCTAAGCCATTGGGAATGCTAATTTCCCAGTCATTTTTTTGGGCTTTTTCATTAGGGAAAGCTAGCAAAGTCCAATCTGCTGACTCTCCCGCTGGTGAAGTTTCCCACTTAGCTTCGATTGCTGCTAATTTAGTGGGTTGATAGTGATAAACTTGTTCGGCGCTCAAATGTCCGATGTATATCTGCAAAGGTGCAACGGCGATTGCTGTTGCTATGGCAATTTTTAAAGACTTGGAAAAAAAGGCTTGGTTGCGCTTATTGAGAATGTACCAAGCGCTAATGCCGCCAATGACAAACAGCGAAGTTTCTAACGTCGCAAAAAACATATGGAGAATGCTGTTTAATGCGAACGGGTTCATAATTGCTTGAAAGTAATCGCTGACAATAAACTTGCCATTGACCATTTCTCCCCCCGCAGGAGTTTGCAGCCAAGAGTTAGCGACTAAAATCCAGACGGTTGATAGGTTAGCGCCGAAGGCTACCATGATTGTAGCGAAATAATGGACGATCGGGTGAACGCGCTCCCAACCAAACAGCATAATGCCTAAAAAGCCGGCTTCTAGCATAAATGCCATTGAAGCTTCAAATCCCAAAATGCTGCCAAAAAAGTCACCAACAGCTTCTGAAAATGGTGCCCAATTCGTGCCAAACTGAAATTCCATCGGAATTCCTGAAGCTACTCCAATACCGAAGTTGAGGACGTATAGTTTCGACCAAAAACGAGCGTGATGGTAGTAGTCGGGATTGCGAGTTTTCAGCCACATTCCTTCAACAATTACCAGATAAATTCCCATTCCCGTAGTCAGAACTGGCCACAGCATATGGAATATGGCGGTTAGCGCAAATTGCATCCGTGACAGCGCCACGGTGTTAGATAAGATATCCATCGTTATATCCTTTGCTCAGTTCAAGAGAGGTTAGCTTGCACAAATTACATAATGGACACTGGTTATAATGTAGTGTAAAAATTTGTGACATTTTGTAGAGTTGGCAATTTTTAAGGTTTTATACAGATTTCGCTTGTATTTTTTTGTATGTTAAAATAGGTAGATTATGCTTTGTCGTTGGGTGGGGGCGGGTTTAGGAGATTGTGGGTTTTAGGCATTTATTGTCGGTGAACCCGCCCCTACAAGATTTATGTTCGGTGATGGAAAGATTATCTTAGCGAACCGTGACTGTATAAGTCAGTTTAAAGGGTTTAAAATTAGCTTTATTTTGGGCTGTTCCGCTCAATTCAATTTCGTAAATCCCAGCCTTTGGAAACACGATATTAGCTCCCGGAATCCCTTGATATTTCTCGGCAGATATGGCGGTTAAAGGCGGCTGCATCAGCGGCTTATCCCCATCTTTACGATTTTTCGGATAAACTTCTAATTTGCAATTACACTGCTCTAGCGGGATAATTTGACCGCCTCTGCGAGTTAGGGCAAACCACACTCTCGCAGGCTCTCCGGCGCGGGGGTTGTGGTTGGGTTCTAGGTGAAAGGTAGCAGCTACATCTCCCGATACTTCGACTTCGTGCGCCAAAACAGAAATCGAGTTTAACTGTGGCGCATTGGGAATTGTTGCTTCAATTAGCAATCCTAAAAAAACTAACAATCCCAAAGTTTTACTTTTGTTTGATAGGGGAAACATAGAACTTCTCCAGTGATAAAACTGACCAAAACAAGCGCGATCGCACAAACATAACTAACACCGCAACCACCGCTAACACCGCTGTCAGCAGTTGATTGTGCAACTTCCATTCAAAACCGCCGAGATAGTGGGAACCGATGAGTGCTGCGTGTACAGCGCACAGCAGGAAAGCTGGAACGCTTAACAGGTGAAGCATTCGCCACAGTTGGC
Source organism: Microcoleus sp. AT3-D2 (assembly GCF_036705715.1). Taxonomy (NCBI): domain Bacteria; kingdom Bacillati; phylum Cyanobacteriota; class Cyanophyceae; order Oscillatoriales; family Microcoleaceae; genus Microcoleus; species Microcoleus sp. AT3-D2. The sequence continues at coordinate 59,478 of NZ_JAUBVE010000033.1, forward strand.
CTAAAAAATTTTGCATACGATCGCAACTTGTAACCGCCGCCGGCAACATCAACAGCAGCGCCGTCATCCCAGCGGCCATTCCCAACTGATGCTGCGGCAACATAAAAGATAGCGCGTCAAAATTCCATTTCAGCGTATGATCCAGCATATGAAACGTGTGGGCGACTGCTAGGACAAACGCGCCCACACCCAAAGCGCGGCGGTAGCGCAACAGTTGCGGCAAAAACTTGCTAACCGGACGCGCCAACAGTGCTAGCATCAAGGACAGCAGCGCTGCGTAGCCAGTAAAATCAACCATTTCATCGGTTCGCAGCAAGGTAAGAATCCCGATCGCCACCGTCACCCAACCACCCGCACGAAACAGTTGACTGCGCTTGTCCGCGCTCAATCTGCCAGCAAAAAAACCCACACCCAGCATAGTTGGCAGTGTGCCGAGTCCAAAAGCCAGCATCGTTGCCGCACCCAAAACCGGGTTTCCCGTTTCCGCCGCCTTAATCTGCGCCGCGTAGAGGAAACCGCAGGGAATCAAACCCCAAAGCAAACCCAAAGCAACCGGCACCCACCAGTTTTTTTGTGCCGAAAGCTTGCTCATTGCTTGTCCGACTCGATCGTGCGACATTGGGTGCAGCAGCGGCAATCCCGGCAGCAAACCCGGTTTAATTTGCACTACTCCGAACCAAATCAGCATCGTGCCCGTCATAAGTGCGATCGCCCGCCGCAATTCGCTACCCGTACCTGCCAAAAGTCCGCCAGCAATTAACACCGAACCCAGTCCGCCAATTGCAGCACCAACCAAAGCGTAAGCAGCAATTCTTCCCAAATTTAGCAGCAAATGAAAGCGGAAAGCAGCTAATTTATCGTTGCGGGAATTAGAAAGAGAAAACGCCATTGTCAGCGGGCCGCACATCCCGGCGCAGTGACCGAAACTGCCGAGAAATCCCAAAATTGCAATTAGCAGCAGGTCTAGCATCTGGAGTCAGTAGTCAGCAGTCATTAGTTATTAGTTTTTTTACTGCTGATTGATTATTGATGAGTGTTGAATATCATAAATGTAGCCTATCGATTTTGTCAAAAGACAGTCGGTCAATCGATTTTAGATTTTAGATTTTAGATTTTAGAGGCGACCCCACGGATAAATGCGGGGGCTTGAGGATTTTCGATTTTCGATTTTGGATTGATTCCACGGATAAATGCGGGGGCTTGTACCATCAAGAAATTCGTGGTCAAATTTAGCTCAATCAGAGGGGAGGGTTTATTTATCCACTGAGTTAGTTACAAATATTTCTCGTGAAACCCGCCTCTACAGATTAATAACTGTTGACTGTTGACTGTTGACTGTTGACTAACAATTATTTTTGTTCGGGATGGGCTGCGGCGGGTGATGCTGCACCCATTTGATTAATAGCAGCAATTAGCTGATAAAGCCGCCCCAAATCGCGCTGGTTGAAATGCAAAGTCAGGCGCGGCATATCGAAAGTTGCATCTCCTATTTCCGGTTCCAAAGCTTGACTTTTTTCAATTTTTCCGGTGACAACAATATCGCTAAAATCAGCATTTAGCCGATCGACATTCTCCTCAGAAAGCTCTGTTTTCAAGCGAATTACCAATTTTTCGCGCACGTAGCGGCAGGAGTGATAAACCAGATAAAAACTACCGATCGCCTCGCAAGCGACATTTACATCGTCAGTAATCGTATACAGGCTGCGATCGTCGGCTGAAATCAAACCCCGTCCCCGCAATTGTTTTTGCACAAAATAATTCCAATCAAGCCAATAATCTCCTCCAGGTCGATCGATCAATACCAAAGGAGCCGGCCCGAACTTGCCAGTTTGAGTCAAAGTCAGACACTCAAAAGCCTCGTCCAGAGTGCCGAAACCGCCCGGAAACAGAGCCAAAGCATCGCTCTCCCGGAGAAAAAATAACTTGCGAGTGAAAAAATATTTAAAATTGAGCAACTTGCGATCGCCGGCAATGAAAGGATTAGAACTCTGCTCGAAAGGCAACTGAATGTTCAGCCCAAAAGAACGTTCAGCCGTCGCCCCCTCGTTCCCCGCCTGCATAATTCCCCCGCCGCCGCCAGTAATCACCATAAATCCCTGCTGGGCGATCGCCCGCGCAAAGTCTCTGGCCATCAAATATTCTGTCGATTGCGGTGACACCCTCGCCGAACCAAAAATCACAATTTTGCGAACGTGGCGGTAAGGATAAAACAGCTCAAAAGCGCTCTCCATATCTCGGAGCGACGCAGCCAGAATCTTCCAGTCTAGGCGATCGAGATCCTCTCCGGCCATTTGCACTATTGTAGAGAGCGATCGTCCGATCCACTCAGAGTGCTTCAACATTGGCAAGCGATCGAGCAAATCCATCACTTCAGCTTGGAGGGGCTCAAAACCTTGACCAGACCCAGAACGAATCATGAATTTTTCCGAAACGATAACAAATTGTCGCTAATAAAAATTAAGGGGCAAGCCAAAGTTAGAAGCCAATAGCCACCAGCAAATTGCCCTGCTGGCCACTAATAACTTTTCCCGTAGCTTTGCCCCGGTTCTGAAGCGAGTTAGCTGTCGCGGCCCAAAAAGAACAGCGCGAAACCGCTCGTAGTTCAGTTAAATGTACTTTTCCAGAGTGTTGGCCAGAGTAGTTTTCGGAACTGCCCCAACCACCATATCCACACGTTGACCGCCCTTAAATATCATCAGCGTCGGAATGCTGCGGATACCGTATTGGCTGGCCACGTTAGGATTCTCGTCGGTATTAACTTTTACTACCTTGACCTGCCCTTCATATTGCTGGGCAATTTCGTCTACGACGGGCGCCACCATCCGACAGGGCCCGCACCAGGGAGCCCAAAAATCCACTAGAACTGGAACTTCGCTATCGAGCACTTCCTGCTTAAAGGTAGAGTCGGTTACTTGCGCGGCTGCTGACATCCCTAGCCATCCTTGTAAATACTATTTCTCGGATAACAAGTTTAGCAAAAAGTGTAACCACTTGCGTCAACGATTTTAAGAGAAGGCTTATGAACGAAGAAGGAAGACGGTAGAAGGAAGAGGGAAAACGGTAGAAGGAAGAAGGCACAAGGTTTCTGAAGGAACAAGGCACTTATGTTTCCGAAGGCACTTGTGTTTCCCAAGGCAGAATCCACTTATGTAGAAGAAAAATTCTCCCACTCCCAGACTCTCCCACTCTCCCACTCTGGGTCTCTCCGGAGCTAAAAGCCTCAGTTCTGTATCTAGTAAGCAAGAGCCAAGATTTCCGGCAAAAAAGGAACCGCCCGAACAGTAGTCCGGGCGGAGTGTGGTGTGAGGAGTGAACGGAAACATTCGTCTCCGCTTCTTCTATTGTGACATCTCCTTCTCGATAATTCCACAATATTCTGTAAATTTCGAGACTGTGGAACAAATTTTGTCAAGGTATGCTGGTATTTGATCGGTAAATCTACTTACCCATGCCCAACTGCTGAGCTTTTTGATAGACTTTACCCTCAGTCAGCAGAGAAGGAGCAATTACCACCTCCACTTGCTGCATCTCCTTAAGATCCTTAGCGCCCAGGGTGCCCATGCTAGTTTTCAGAGCTCCGAGCAAGTTGTGCGTACCGTCATCTAGGAGGGCCGGCCCGCGCAAAATTTGCTCCACAGTACCCGTAGTCCCCACGCGAATGCGAGTGCCGCGCGGCAAAACCGGGCTGGGAGTCGCCATCCCCCAGTGAAAGCCGCGGCCGGGAGCTTCGGCGGCCCTGGCAAAGGGCGAACCAATCATCACTCCATCCGCGCCGCAGGCAATGCACTTGCAGATATCGCCACCAGTAATTAAACCGCCGTCAGCAATCACCGACACGTATTTGCCAGTTTCGCGATAGTAGTCGTCCCGCGCGGCGGCGCAGTCTGCTACCGCTGTGGCTTGGGGAACGCCGACACCCAATACGCCCCTAGATGTGCAAGCAGCCCCCGGCCCAATGCCCACGAGAATGCCTGCAGCGCCAGTTTTCATTAAATTCAGGGCAACTTCGTAGGTGACGCAGTTACCCAAAATTACTGGTATCGGCATCTCTTGACAGAATTGAGTTAAGTCTAGAGGCGCGATCGCTTCAGGGGAAAGGAAAGCTGTCGAGACTACTGTTGCTTGCACAAAAAATATATCGGCTCCAGATTCAGCAACCGCCCGGCCGTATTTGCTCGCGCCGGCTGGTGTACCGCTGACGGCGGCAATCCCTCCTCCTGCTTTAATTTCTTTAATTCTCAGGTCGATTAATTCTGGCTTGATGGGTTCGGCATAGAGTTGCTGCATCAGGGAAACAAATTCGTGGTTCCCGACACTGGCGATGCGCTCTAATATTGGCTGGGGGTCGGCATAGCGGGTTTGAATTCCTTCTAGGTTGAGCACGCCCATTGCTCCCAATTCCGACAGCAAAATGGCCATGCGGACATCGACTACTCCGTCCATTGCGCTGGCGATAATCGGGATTTCTCGATCGATCCCGCCAATCTGCCACTTGGTATCTGCCAAACTCGGGTCGAGGGTGCGCTGTCCTGGTACGAGCGCGATTTCATCTATGCCGTAAGCTCGGCGAGCACTTTTGCCCCGCCCAATTTCAATATTCACGCTGTTTCACTTCCACAAGGTATTTAAATTAGAGTAACAAAATCGTAGCCTGTCAGCAGGTAGCGATCGCGCAAATGAGTTTAAAAAGCCTGATCTTGATTGGATTTTATGAAACGGAAGGGGGTACTTTTCCTCAGCAACGGCCACGGGGAAGACGCGATTAACTGTCAAATTCTCAAAGCTTTGAGAGCATCTGGCGTGGATGTTGATGTTTCGGCAATGCCGATTGTCGGTGACGGGGCTGCTTACGCGCGATCAACCGTGCCAATTATTGGGCCCACCAGTCAAATGCCGTCTGGGGGAGTTTTTTACATGAATCCCCTGTTTTTTTTCAAAGATATTGGGGCAGGGCTAATTGCTTTGACTTGGCAGCAATTGCAGGCTGTTTGGAAGCATTTGCGCCACTGCGATTTGGTGGTGGCAACTGGAGATATTGTCGTGGCGGCGATCGCCCATGCCAGCAACCGCCCCTATATAATTTTTCTATCGGCCCATTCTAGTTATTACGAGGGGCGAGTCGATTTGGGTTTAATCTTGTGGCAGTTGCTTTGCTCAGAGAAATGTCTGGCGGTTTTTACTAGAGATGCTTTGACTGCTGCTGACTTAAACCGACAGGGTTTAAAGAAAGCTCAGTTTGTCGGCAATCCCGTCATGGACAACCTCAATTCTACGGGCAAAGATTTGCAGTTAATACCCGGAGTTCGGACGATCGCCCTTCTCCCCGGTTCTCGCCTCCGGGAAGCCACCGACAACCTCGTTTTGCTCCTGCAACTGGTTAAAGAAATTGCTATTAACTCTACTGTATCGGTGCAGTTTCGGGCAGCTTTAGTTCCCAATTTGATGCCTCAATTAGATTAGGCCTCTTGCGAAAGTGCGCTCTTTCTAGGTAAAATAAAAGAAAAAATTAGCTTAATAATATGAACTACGAAGAATCACAAAAGTTAACCCCCAAAGACTTTAAACGCTACTGTGGAG
>NZ_JAUBVE010000034.1:0-63054 GCF_036705715.1 Microcoleus sp. AT3-D2
CTTTTGTTACCTCTGTGGAAAAAATCCTGAAAGAATTTGGAGAAAACTATGTAATTAATTTTGTCTAGCTACTTATCGTTAGCAAAAGCATTAAATTCAATGTCCGTCAGACCTCCATCCATTCCACTATGCGAAAGCTTCATAGTCCGCCCTGTATAAACACAAGGCCCCCCTGCTGCTTGGCAGAATTGATCCACTAACAACTGACGCAGCCTCTGTTGTGAGTTTGTACCCAAGCCAATAAAGTATTTACCAATTACTGGGTCAGCGAATATGAAAGTTGCTGAATCATCAATGACGGCTGCGATCGCGTTGTAGCCTCCTAGCCTATTGTAGAGAGATGGTCTTCCGTCACCTTGTGCAATCAGATCTGTAGTTACTTTTTCTGCTGATTCTTGTGCTGACATCGCCGGCGTAGAACGAGCGAAACTAGGGCTTAATCTGAAAGTAGTCACTACTATGACTGTCATACAAATTAATGTCAACAACATTGCCAAAGATTTACTGAGTTTCATTGAAAAATCTCCAATTGTGATGGTAATATGGTTAATTGAATCTTCAGCACTAATTCATTTACAGATACATAGGCTTAAGAAGCCGACAGCCGAAGTATAAGCCCAACTAAACTTAGTCTTTGCGCTCTGTGGGATGGTAAAGAGGCGATGGGAAAGAGCGATCGCTCTCCACATCAATTGATAACTTTACCATCAAATCATCTTACGGTAGATTTTGTAATATTTCTTAGATAAGTCAGCATTTGCGGATTGATTGACTTCACATTGTGTTGCGTCTTGTCAGAACGCGGTTAAACAAGTTGCATCGCAGCTAAAAGCTCAGGTGAAAAGTGCTAAGATTTAATCGAAGTTGTTAATCTCCGGTTAGTTTTGTGACCAGAGCAAGTACCGCCAGTGGAGTCAGCTCCATTATTAAGAATATTGTGCATAAAAAGGCGCTAGCAACCCGACTAAGGCTGAAGGAAATTTTCTATGTCGGGATGCTGGCGATTGACGAATTGGACGAAAAGCGCCTACAAGAATTAGCCGAAAAGGTGCATCAAATGCAGGTGAATGGCGAGATTTGAGAGGTTGAGGAAAACTAGGTCAACAGTTTCAGCTTTACGGCCAATCACTTTGCAAGAATTTCACAATGAAGCAAACATGAGAAAGAGGTTTATTCAGATTATCTAGATGGCCATTAATTTCATAATCAAGTAAGACAACAGATTTTAAACTCGCCTATTCTCTTAACTTTTGGCATTGATTTTTCATTCGGCTATACGTTCTGGTGCAGCCCAGTTGTTGAGATGCTGTGGCTACCTCGGTGCTTTACGCCAACCATTTGCGATCGCCTCTGACTCTGTGCAAAACCATCTCTCACCCCTAGCTGGATCAATAACTGTTGATTCGTAATCTTCCATGCCTGGAAGGTGATAAACCTTATTGCCTGTATCGATCGAGATGTTGCCTTTGATAGTACATCCTGGTTTGGCGATCGATGTAATTGGAGAAGGTGAACGACTAGGACTAAACTCCATTGTAAGAACCACAATGACAGCCAGAATCCCAATACCAAAAACTGTTTTGAGTACACCGCGTTTCTGTGGTTTCTGCTTTGTTGGCTGATGTCGAGGTGCAACACCTTGAATTGATGCTCTAGTTGCACGTACTTTCCCGTCTGTTTCAGCAACTTGCTCGTACAAAATCGTATCTCCGACTTTTGGGCGACGACTTCCTTCCTTCAGCGCACTGATATGCAAGAAAACTTCTTTACTGCCATCATCCGGTTTAATGAAGCCAAACCCCCGATCGTCTTTCCAGGTTGTCAGTTGCCCTTTATTCAGAACAGGTTTCATAAAATTGAACTTTTATTCGTGCTTAACAGACTCAGCCAACCACTTCGCCTTCTGGCGCCGACGAACATTAATCGGACTATTGCGAATATCAACTTCTAGGGTTACTTATTGTAACTAAGAATCTGTAGTATATTCCAATCCCTTTTAAGTTTTGACTTGATCGCCCCTTAACTAAGGCTGGGTATTCACCATTAAATCCCTTTGAATCCCACCTCCATATCCATCTCTTTTGCCGGACTTACAGGAAGTTGAGGCGCGGATTGGGTTTGCTTGCGAAAAACGCCAATTTGATTGAGAACGATCCCGATTAAAATGATGCTGCCGCCGATGTATTGAGCTGTTGTTGGCGTTTCCGATAAAATCAAATAGGCGGCTAAAATCCCTGCGATCGGACTAAACGAACTGGCGAGGGATACATCTGCCGCGCCCGTCGTTTTTAGTCCCGTAAACCAGCACAGTTGTCCGCCAACAACAATAATCGCACCATAGACGAGCATCCACTGCCAGAGGAAGGGCGCAAAAACATCGATAAAGTGGGTGGGAGTATATAAGATTAAAACGGCAATAAAGAAAACAACCGTTCCCAGTGTTGTTCTGATAATAGAGAACAATCCTAACGGAATTTGCTTGAGCATGACTTTACTAATAATCGTCGAAATGGCTAACGCGATCGCCCCTCCTGCTGCCATGAATTCGCCTCTGCCAATCGTCAATCCGCCCATGTCCATCATATCGGTAGTCGGTGCTTGCAATACAACAGTCAGTGCAACACCCACAAACGAAACGATTGCCCCCGCAATCACCCAAAGATTGACGCGATCGCCCAAAATTAGAATGGACAGCGCTAAAATCAGAGGCGGCTCGATGCGTCCAATCAGTACCACATTATTGACAGCGGTTAAATCCAACGCCATAAAAGTTAAGGCTGGAGCCAATGCCCCAGAGAGCAAAGAAATTCCGATCAATCCCCACCATGTTTTACTGGGAATCGATCGGAAATTTTGCACCGTACATTGCTGGCGATAAACCAGGAATAAAACTGCTAACGCGCAGAGATTCCCTACAAATAAAACATTACAAAGTGAAATCAAATTTCTGCCGTCGATCGCGTTCTGGGCTCCTAAATCGGTCAGTTTGCGAATGACAGAGTTAGAGGCAGCAAAAATAATGATTGCTAGTAATAAATAGGTTCGTCCAGGGATGCGGTTGAATAATTGAGACACGATAATATGAACATGAATATATGAATGATGCGTTCTCTTCTTTATAGCACTGTTTCCTATGCGGTAATTCCTTACAGAAATATACAAAAAAATCCCCCGCTAGAAGGCGGGGGATTTTAGTTAATTACCTAGAAACCAGAGTTCAGAGTTACCCGAATTTCCCGGCCGTCGAGGCAATTACAAAGGCCGCGTAAGTGAGGACGTTGCCCACAGTAAAGTGAACTAAGCCAACCAAACGACCTTGGACGATCGACAAAGCAACAGGCTTGTCTTTCCAGCGAACCAAGTTAGCCAAAGGAGTGCGCTCGTGAGCCCAAACCAAAGTCTCGATCAACTCTTGCCAGTAACCTCTCCAAGAGATCAGGAACATGAAACCAGTTGCCCAAACAAGGTGTCCGAATAAGAACATCCAAGCCCAGACTGACAAGTTGTTAGTACCATACGGGTTGTAACCGTTGATCAACTGGGAAGAATACAGCCAGAGGTAATCGCGGAACCAGCCCATCAGGTAGGTAGAAGACTCATTGAACTGAGCCACATTACCTTGCCAGATGCCCAGGTGCTTCCAGTGCCAGTAGAACGTTACCCAAGCTAGGGTGTTCAACATCCAGAATACAGACAGGTACATCGCGTCCCAAGCAGAGATGTCGCAAGTACCGCCACGGCCGGGGCCGTCGCAAGGGAAAGCATAACCGAAGTCTTTTTTGTCCGGCATCAGCTTAGAACCGCGTGCATCCAGAGCGCCCTTGACCAAGATCAAGGTGGTGGTGTGCAAGCCTAGTGCGATCGCGTGGTGAACCAAGAAATCGCCAGGTCCGATCGCCAAGAACAGAGAATTAGTACCGCTGTTAATCGCATCCAACCAGCCTGGGAGCCATACGTTGCCGTAGTTGGGCCAAGCGGTAGAAGCAATGCTGTCAGGGTTAGACAACAGCACGTCCATGCCGTAGAGAGCTTTTCCGTGAGCAGCTTGGATGAACTGTGCGAACACTGGTTCAATCAAGATTTGCTTTTCAGGAGTACCGAAAGCAACTACAACGTCATTGTGAACGTACAGACCGAGAGTGTGGAAGCCCAAGAACAGCGACACCCAGCTCAAGTGAGAGATAATCGCTTCTTTGTGCTGCAACACGCGATCGAGCACGTTGCCTTTGTTTGCTTCAGGATCGTAGTCCCGCACCAAGAAGATAGCTCCGTGGGCGAAAGCGCCGACCATGATGAATCCAGCAATGTACTGGTGGTGGGTGTAAAGCGCAGCCTGAGTCGTGAAGTCCTTACCTATAAAAGCGTAGGGAGGCATCGCGTACATATGCTGTGCTACCAAGGAGGTAATTACGCCCAAAGCGGCGAGGTGCCAGCCCAATTGGAAGTGTAGCGAGTTGTTGTAGGTCTCGTAAATGCCTTGGTGAGGCATATTGAAAGGGCCTTCAACCTTCTTGCCAAAGAAGTCTTTAGCATCGCACATTTCTTTGATGCTGTGACCGATACCGAAGTTAGTCCGGTACATATGACCGGCAACGATAAACAGAACTGCGATCGCCAAGTGGTGGTGAGCGATGTCTGTCAGCCACAGGGATTCTGTTTGAGGGTGGAAGCCACCCAAGAAAGTCAGAATTGCGGTTCCAGCGCCTTCGGAAGTACCGAAGACATGGCTCGCTGCATCTGGATTCTCGGCGTATACGCCCCAGTTACCAGTGAAGAACGGAGCCAAACCGGCCGGGTGAGGCGGGGTAGACAAGAAGTTGTCCCAACCTACGTGCTGTCCGCGAGATTCGGGGATAGCAACGTGAACCATGTGACCAGTCCAAGCCAAAGAGCTGACACCGAACAAACCAGCCAAGTGGTGGTTGAGGCGAGATTCAGCATTTTTGAACCAAGACAAGCTGGGGCGGTACTTGGGCTGGAGGTGCAACCAACCTGCGAACAGGAAGACTGCCGCCAGTAGTAGCAAGAAGATAGCTCCTTGATACAGGTCGGCGTTTGTCCGAATCCCTTGGGTGAACCACCAATGGTAGACACCAGAGTAAGAGATATCCACCGGGTTAGAAGCGCCGCCTTGAGTGAAAGCTTCTACTGCTGGAGCGCCGAATTGCGGGTCCCAAATCGCGTGAGCGATCGGGCGGACGTTTAGAGGGTCTTTAATCCACTGTTCAAAGTTACCTTGCCATGCTACGTGGAACAGGCTGCCCGATGTCCACAAGAAAATGATTGCTAGGTGGCCGAAGTGAGAAGCAAAAATCTTTTGGTAAAGATTTTCTTCGGTCATGCCATCGTGGCTTTCAAAGTCGTGTGCTGTGGCAATCCCGTACCAGATCCGCCGTGTGGTCGGGTCTTGGGCAAGGTCTTGGCTAAATTTTGGAAATTTCGTTGCCATAAGCCTTGATTAATCCTGAATCCTGAACAAAATTGAAGGGATTCGGTTCGGAGTTTGGATTCTCGATTTGAGATTCCTCCCAAATCGAGAATCCAAAACCTAGGGGTAGTTTACCCTACCGAAATGATTCGCGCTAGGAAAAATGCCCACGTAGTGACAATTCCTCCTAGGAGGTAGTGAGCTACACCCACAGCCCGACCCTGAATAATGCTCAGAGCGCGAGGCTGAATCGACGGAGCTACCTTGAGCTTGTTGTGAGCCCAAACAATCGACTCAATCAGTTCTTGCCAGTAGCCGCGGCCGCTGAACAGGAACATCAAGCTGAAGGCGAAGACAAAGTGTCCTGCTAGGAACATCAAACCGTAGGCCGACAGTGCCGAACCGTAGGACTGAATCACCTGAGAAGCTTGCGCCCAAAGGAAGTCCCGCAGCCAGCCGTTAATCGTGATCGCACTTTGTGCGAAGTTGCCACCGGTAATGTGAGAAATTGTGCCGTCTGGCGATACTGTTCCCCACACGTCCGACTGCATTTTCCAGCTAAAGTGGAAAATCACGATCGAGATGCAGTTGTACATCCAGAACAAGCCTAGGAACACGTGATCCCAACCAGAAACTTGGCAGGTGCCGCCACGGCCGGGGCCGTCGCAAGGGAACCGGAAGCCCAAGTTGCCTTTGTCAGGAACCAAGCGAGAACTGCGTGCAAACAACACGCCCTTCAAGAGAATCAGGACTGTAACGTGAATGGTGAAAGCGTGGATGTGGTGGATCATGAAATCCGCCGTACCCAACTCGATCGGCATCATCGCTACTTTGCCGGCTACTACTACTGCACCGCCGCCAAAAGCGTGGCTAACGATTTCCGTAGCATTAGGCGCTGTTGTGCCCGGAGCCAAAGCGTGGATGTTTTGCACCCACTGGGCAAATATCGGACGCAACTGAATCCCGGTATCCGAGAACAAATCTTGAGGACGACCGAAAGCGCGCATCGTGTCGTTGTGAACGTACAAACCGAAGCTGTGGAAGCCCAAGAATATACAAACCCAGTTCAGGTGGGAAATGATCGCATCTCTATGACGGATCACGCGATCCAACAAGTTGTTGACATTTCCAGCGGGATCGTAATCCCGAACCATGAAGATTGCTCCGTGAGCGGCTGCTCCAACAATCAGGAATCCGCCAATCCACATGTGGTGGGTGAACAGGGATAGCTGAGTCGGGTAGTCGGTCGCGATGTACGGATAGGGAGGCATCGCGTACATGTGTTGGGCGACGATGATGCTCAAAGAGCCCATCAGTGCCAAGTTAATCGACAGTTGCGCGTGCCAAGAATTAGTCAGGATTTCGTAGAGACCTTTGTGACCTTCACCAGTGAAGGGGCCTTTGTGGTTCTCTAGGATTTCTTTCATGCTGTGGCCGATGCCCCAGTTCGTCCGGTACATATGACCAGCGACGATGAATAGCACTGCCAAAGCTAAGTGGTGGTGTGCTGTATCAGTCAGCCACAAACCGCCTGTGGTGGGGTTCAGACCGCCTTTGAAGGTCAGGAAGTCTGTATATGCGCCCCAGTTGAGGGTGAAGAAGGGGGTTAAACCTTTAGCGAAACTCGGGTAGATGTCAGCCATCAAGCCCGGTGTCAAAATCCACTCGTGCGGCAGGGGGATGTCGGCAACTGTTTTGATCAGCTTACCGCCGACTGTCAGCGGTGCACCTGCATCGATCGCGTCCATGCAAGCATTGATCGGCAGAGCAACGTGAATTTGTTGTCCTGCGAAGCCCAAGCACCCGCAGCCTAACAAAACTGCCAAGTGGTGGTTCATCATCGATTCCACGTTCTGGAACCATTCCAGTTTCGGAGCGCGGACGTGATAGTGGAACCAACCGGCAAACAGCATCAAAGCTGCCATTACCAGGGCGCCGATCGCAGTGCAATATAGCTGGTATGAGTTAGTGATGCCGTTGGCGCGCCACAGTTGGAATAGACCAGAGGTGATCTGAATCCCGTGAAAGCCGCCGCCTACATCTGCATTTAAAATTTCTTGACCAAAAATCGGCCAGACCACTTGAGCGCTGGGCTTGATGGCTGTAGGATTTGTCAGCCAAGCTTCGTAATTGGAAAATTTAGCGCCGTGGAAATATGCGCCGCTCAACCATACGAAGATTACTGCCAAGTGGCCGAAGTGAGCGCTAAAGATTTTGCGCGAAACGTCTTCTAAGTCACTTGTATGACTGTCAAAGTCGTGAGCGTTAGCGTGGAGGTTCCAAATCCAAGTGGTGGTTTTTGGCCCCTTAGCTAGAGTGCGATCAAAATGACCGGGTTTTGACCACTTCTCGAAAGAAGTTGGAACCGGATTTTTATCGACTACTACCCTAGCTTTTACCTCTCGCTCTGGAGGACTAATGGTCATGAAGACTCTCCTCTCGGTAAGACAAGGAACGAGAACTGAACACTGTACCGGACACTCCCCACGCTTGATTAGGCGGGGGATTCTCGAAAAAGCCGACACTTCACTGCACTTTACTCTTTGCAGAGCTAGACGCAGGTTCATCGTCTCCCCAAGCATTTTGCTTCTGTGAAGAAGCCAGTTTCCCAGTGTCGCTAACAATGTGACTGGGTACTGCTAACTCTTCTCGCTATCTGCAGCCGCCGATCGCGTCCTTGATTCAGACTTGATACGGCTGCTTCTTTTGAGGGAGTTTTATGAATTATAAGCTTGCTAGAGAAGTATTAATCGCTTGTTAACAATACTTAAAAAAGGCTCAATTCTTGATGTAATAACGCCTTTAAATCCCACAGTCCCTCGAAAAAGTCAAGGGGTACTGCCATTAACTTTACAAAACTCAAAGATAAGGTAATTTAGGATTACTCATTTGTAGATAGATGTTTTGGAAAAAGGCTGCGGGAATTAAGAGTGGGAGAGGATGAGTTGCCCGCTGCTGCCTCAATCCGGGTTCCTACGCGGCTTTGGAATTCATGAGGTAGAATTCCCCAATACTAAATTCATTTTTGGGCTATAGTTCCCTATGAGAAGGCTTCTAGGAGTATCGTTGCGTGATTGGGATCAATTGGCACAGAACGGTTGTGGGCAGGCTGCTGGCATTGTTCGCAGTAGCAGTATTAATTTTGGGTTTAGCAAGTTGTGGCGCCGGCCATCCCGAATTGCCCAAATCAGGGAACAAGAGCGGCTCAGCTACCGCCCCAGTAAACAGAATCTCAGAGGTTTCTCCCCCAGAAGCCATCCAACAACTGCGTCAGGCTCTAGAAATCTACCAGCCTCAAATTAGTATTTTGAATCCAAAACCTGACGAAGTGCTTCAGGATATAAATGTGTCTGTTCAGTTCCAAGTGAAGGACTTGCCCATTTTCAAAGATGCAAACTTGGGTTTGGGCCCCCATCTGCAAGTTTTATTAGACAACCAACCTTATGCAGCAGTTTACGACATCAACCAACCTTTAACGCTCTCCGACTTAGAACCCGGAACCCATACCCTGCAGGTGTTCGCCGCCCGCCCTTGGGAAGAAAGCTTTAAAAACGAAGGTGCCGCAGCTCAAACCACCTTTCACGTTTTTACCAAAACAGACGACAATAATCCCGATCGAACATTGCCCCTATTAACGTACAACAGCCCCCAAGGCAGCTATGGGGCAGAACCCATCCTGCTCGACTTTTACTTGACAAATGCCCCTCCGCACGAAGTGGCGCAAGAAAATTCCCAAGATGAAATACTCGATTGGAAAATTCGAGCCACAGTCAACGGCCAAAGCTTTGCGATCGACCAGTGGCAACCTATATACCTTAAAGGATTTAAACCAGGGAAAAACTGGGTACAGCTAGAATTAATTGACGAACGGGGAAATATCGTCAAAAACGCCTTTAATAATACAGTCAGACTGATCACTTTCCAACCGCTCGGTCAAGATCCTCTTTCAAAATTAGTGCGGGGCGAACTAACAGCAGCAGAAACTCGCGGTATAGTCGATCGCACCTACCAAGCCCCCGATCCGACACCAACCCCAACCCCCGAACCGACACCGACACCTGCATTAGAAAAAACACCAGTTGTCCAACCCTCACCAGCGGTTCCAGAAACCCCTGTTACCGAACCCAGCTTAGAGCCAACAGTCGCTCCCGAAGTTCCTCCCATTCAAGAAATAGAACCGACACCAACAGCAACCCCCCAACTAGAAGCGCCGAAAATTGTAGAACCTATTCAAGTAATAGAACCGAAACCGACAGCAACTCCACCGTTAGAAACCCCAAAAATTGTAGAACCAGTTCAAGTAATAGAACCGACACCGGCAGCAACTCCACAGTTAGAAGCGCCGAAAAATGTAGAACCAGTTCAAGTAATAGAACCGACCCCAACAGCATCTCCCCAAACAAAAAAACAGGAATATAAAGGATACTACAATCGGTTCCGCAACTTCTTGCGTGAAGAACAGCAACCTGCTAATTTTTCAGAGCCACCAACCCTGCCAGAAATAACAGGAAAAGCTCCAGTACCAAAAGTAGTCGCTCCCGCGATACCAGAACAATCTCCCAATCTTGTACCGCCAACGCCACCAGTTGCCGCTGAAACTCCTAGCCAGCCAACCACCGAATTAGCCCCTCCCGAAACAACTGTTTCCGAACCCGAAAATCCGCCCAAATCCGAACAAAAAGTCGAATTTGCCACCTAACAAAAACTTTCTGGGCTTCTTCGTTGCATCGGCGTCGCGCTCGTGATCTATCTGCAGTTAACAATTAAAGAACACTAAAAAATGACCTACCTCGAAACAGCAGCCAAATTCTACAGTGATGTTGCCGAAACACCCCAAATCGGACTTTGCTGCGTCCAAAGCAATCCCTTGCAATTGCCAGGATTAAAAATTCCCGAACAAATGCAGGAAATGAATTACGGCTGCGGCACAACCGTTCACGCCGCTGAACTCGTCGGCAATCCCTTCGTGCTTTATGTAGGCGTCGGCGGCGGCTTGGAAGCACTACAATTTGCATATTTTTCTAGACACAAAGGAGCAGTTATTGCCGTCGATCCGGTTCCAGCAATGCGAGATGCGGCGGCACGAAACTTGCAAATAGCCGCCCACGAAAATGATTGGTTTGATCCGAGTTTTGTAGAAATTTGTGAAGGCGATGCTTTTGCGTTGCCGGTGCCGGATGCTTCTGTAGATGTTGTCGCCCAAAACTGCTTGTTTAATATCTTTGAACCAGCGGATTTAGCTAAAGCATTAAAAGAGACTTATCGGGTGTTAAAACCGGGTGGCAGATTGTTGATGAGCGATCCGATCGCAACTCGCCCCATTCCGCAGCATTTAAAGGAAGACCAACGCTTGCGGGCCTTGTGTTTGTCCGGCGCTTTGACATACGCAGAATACGTTCAACACCTTGTAGACGTGGGTTTTGGGCAAGTCGAAGTGCGGGCGCGCCGTCCTTACCGATTGCTTGACAAACACAATTATCAATTGGAAGCGGATTTGCTGTTAGAAAGCCTGGATTCGGTGTCTTTCAAAGTGGATGTACCGGAGGATGGAGCTTGCATTTTCACTGGCAAGACGGCGATTTATACGGGGTATGAAGATCTGTTTGATGACGGAGCAGGCCACGTTTTGCAGCGGGGAGTTCCGGCGGCGGTATGCGATAAAACTGCTGGGAAATTGGGGGGATCAATGCCCGATAAGGTGTTAATTACTGATTCGACTTGGCATTATAGCGGCGGCGGTTGCTGTTAAATTTTGTTGGAATGGGGGAGGTAGCTTTCACCGCAGATATACCTCTTTCAACTCTTTCTGCTGATAGTTATCTTTAGAGAGTGCCTGATGAAAATTATCATAGGAGTTATTGTATGAGTTTGAGCGATATTTTAAAACCTCTGAGCCGCGAGAGTTTTCGATTTGTTACTAGAGATATTTGTTGCGAAGGACATCAAGAGCGTGAAATTCTCAATCTCATCCTGTCATTCCTAGATAATATGATTGACGAGCGAGGATTTGATGCAGTCCTTTATGAAAAGTTGCAGAAGATTACTCTACAAACAGGGGAATTGTTGAATGCAGATAGAGCCACAATTTTTCTATTCGATGAAGAGCCGAATGAACTCTCGGCAATTGTAGCCAAAGATGAAAATGGCAAAAGCCTAGAGATCCGAGTTCCCGCCCATCTGGGCATTGCGGGAGAAGTAGCCACGGAGAAAAAAGTGGTAAATATTCCCTATGATTTCTATGATGACCCACGTTCTGTAAACGCCAAAAAAGTTGACGACATAACAGGATATCGCACCTCTACAATGCTGGCTATGCCTTTGTTAAATGAAGAAACAGGCAAGTTAATCGCAGTAGTTCAACTCATTAATAAACTCAAGCCGAACCACCAAGATTATGGTACTTTAGACGAACAGATTGACAAGGTAGGATTTACTGAAGCAGACGAACAAATTTTTCGAGAATTTGCCCCGTCGATTCGCCTAATTCTAGAGTCAGTCCAATCTTTGTACGCACTAAATCAAAGACAACTGGCCGCGACAGCACTGATGCACGCCGTCAGCGCTCTTTGTCGGAGCAGTTTAGACTTAGATGATACCTTGAAGCGGGTGATGGATGGGGCCCAAGAACTGATGCAAGCCGATCGCAGTATCCTGTGGCTGATCGACGAAGATAAAGACGAACTGTGGACGAAAATCCCGATCGGCGGCAACCTTAAAGAAATTCGCATACCCAGAACCGCCGGTTTGGCAGGTATTGTGGCTCAATCCGGCGAACCGCTGCTGATTCCCTTTGATATCTACGACGACTCCCGGCCTGGAATTTACACAGAAACCGACAAAAAAACTGGCTACCGCACTTGCAGTATGCTGTGTATGCCAGTGTTTAATGCAGACCATAAATTGATTGGAGTGACTCAATTAGTCAACAAAACAAAGAAAGGAGATTTCCCCCCATACAACCCAGAAAACTGGCCGCAAGCCCCCGAACAGTGGAAAGCGAGTTTCAGTCAAACCGACATGGAATTTATGAAAGCGTTTAACATCCAAGCAGGAGTCGCCCTGCAAAACGCTATCTTGTTTTCCAAGGTCAAACAACAAGAAAACAGACATAAAGATATAGTGCGATCGCTCCCTAATGGTGTCATCTCCACGGATAAAAAAGGTAAGGTTATTACCGCTAACGATCGAGCTAAACAATTGCTAGGTGCTAGCGAGGGAGAAGTCGTAGAGGGTGTATTTTTGGGTGATTTAATTAAAATCGAGAATGAGAATTTTAGTCAATGGTTAAATGCTGCTTTGTCACCGGAAGGCGATCGAGATAGAGAGCAATATTACCCCAATCTGGTTCTATTGCCATTGCAAGGAGAACCGCAGAATATCAATCTGTGGTTTAACTCAATCGCAAGTGCGATCGACCCGAATAAAATTAACGGTGTATTGGTGATGCTGGAAAATAACAGCCGGCAAAACCAAGGAGAAAATTGGGGTTCAGTAAGAGGGGCGAATTTCTGAAGCGGTTAATTCTCTGGTTCGTCAGAGAGAATTTACAAGAGTAGCGACCTCTGCCGGTTCTTTGATTGGAGATACTGGTATACTACGATGACAGTTAGTTATTTAATAATTTCTAGTCATGGTAAATATGTCAAGCATCTCCAATATGGCCTCTGAAGTGGAAAGTAACTTTCTGGGAGAGATTGATAACCTTGACAAGCAATTACACGATCGCTTTCAAGACAAGTTTGTAGTCCAGCCCTCCCTGACCAGACTTTTGGTTAGTTTTCAGGCTAACAAAACTAGACCAATCTATCGATGGTACAAGTACAAGGAAGCTTTTTCCGTTTCTCTGGTCGA
The DNA here is from genome assembly GCF_036705715.1 of Microcoleus sp. AT3-D2. Taxonomy (NCBI): domain Bacteria; kingdom Bacillati; phylum Cyanobacteriota; class Cyanophyceae; order Oscillatoriales; family Microcoleaceae; genus Microcoleus; species Microcoleus sp. AT3-D2. The sequence goes on from NZ_JAUBVE010000034.1 coordinate 13,280, forward strand.
GTTTTTATTTCAAAAATATCAAGTCATTCAAGGCAAGATTTTTGATCCTTTTACAGGTAGTGGAACTGCTTTATTTGCTGCTAGTGACTTGGGAATAGATGGTGAGGGTATTGAATTGTTACCTATCGGTCAACATATAATTAATACCAAAATCCTTTTAGACACTGCCTTCACTCTTGATGATTTTGAGCGGCTAAAGACATGGTTTAATGGGCAAATATGGAAACAATTTGAGGGCCAAGTCACTCTGCCAGAATTGAGAATCACTAAGGGAGCTTACCCGGAAAAAAATAAAATAGAAATTGAGCAATATCTTGGAGCTTGTTATCAAGAAAATATTAAGATTCAATCAGTTTTAGTCTTGATTTTACTGTGTGTTTTAGAATCCGTAAGCTATACACGCAAAGATGGACAGTATCTTCGTTGGGATTACCGTTCAGATCATGGTCATTCAAAGAAGTCCTTCAATAAAGGTGAGGTTCTTGAGTTCAGTAAAGCTATTACCCAAAAATTCAATGAACTTGTTAACGACTTAGAACCTCCTACACAACAACTTGAGCTTTTTCAAACTCAGAATAATCAAGGCAAAATTAATTTGCATCAAGGTTCTTGTCTGAAGATAATGCCCGGTTTGCCGGACTCTACATACGATGCAATCATTACATCTCCACCCTACTGCAATCGATATGACTATACTCGCACCTATGCACTAGAGCTAGCTTTACTAGGAATTTCTGAAAAGGAATTAATTAATCTGCGTCAGGAAATGCTAAGTTGTACGGTTGAGAATCACCCCAAAGATTTATTGGCTATCAATCAGGCTTGGGAAGTAGCTTTAAGTATTGCTAATTCGCAAACTCTATTGCAGGCTATATTAAGATATTTGGACAGCCAAAAGTCACAGGGCGTATTGAATAACAATGGTATACCAAGAATGGTAAGAGGATATTTCTATGAAATGGCTTGTGTAATACAAGAAAGCTTTCGTATTCTTAAACCTGGGGCATTTTTGTTTATGGTTAATGACAATGTGCGCTACGCAGGTATAAGCATTTCAGTGGACATGATTCTTTCTGATTTTGCTGAAAAGCTAGGCTTTTTTACGGAAAATATTCTCGTCTTACCAGGTGATAAGGGGAATAGTAGTCAACAGATGGGCAACTATGGACGCGCTCCTTTGAGGAAGTGCGTTTATGTATGGAAAAAACAATAACTGGAAACCTATGTGTGTTTATCGTAACCACCTTCAATCCAGTGACGATCTTGTCACAACATATGAAGACACTCGTGCGGGTTTTGTTGCACTTGCCCTTGAAAAAAATCGACGCGCTACCCCTTACGTCGCCCAAGCAAGAGCACTTCAAGAAGCTGCGGGTCAAGCTGAGAGTCCTACTGATTTGTTAAATGTTAAGGGCATTGAAATGGGATTGTTGACTGCAGCAGGATTATCTGACAAGTCTCTTGCTCATTTGATGCCAAATGATAAAATTGAAGCTATCAATGGTCTAATCAGGAATTTTCTTGAGCCAGCAGGCACAAATTTTGTGGAGGAATTGGTCTTTAGATTTCTACTGACTCGTGGTGACACGCTTGGTGGCTCAATGCGTAATGTTGGCGGAGCATTAGCACAAAGAAAACTAACTCGTGCTATCCTCTCGACTCTCACCATTGCTGGTAAGAGATATTACTGGCAACACTCAAAGACAAAAAAGTGGATAGCAATGACAAATGATGACACAGAAATTGAGTTGTCTTTACGTGGAATAAGTTGGGAGAGCGAGCTGGGTAATCGCACATTGATTTATAACCTAACTGTTCCGCTAGTCAGGAGCAATGTGGATTTATGTTTATTTAATCTTGCCCCGACGGAGTTGGTAGCCAGTCAATCCAGCGCAATTGACCCATCTATGGTGGCACCTTATGTTATTGCATTGGGCGAACTTAAAGGCGGAATCGATCCTGCCGGTGCAGATGAGCATTGGAAAACGGCACAAGCGGCACTAAATCGCATACGCGAAGCTTTTTTCCGGGTTGGACATTCACCTCTGACTTTCTTTGTGGCTTCAGCGGTGGCGACAAGGATGGCGAGTGAAATTTGGCATCAACTGGAAAACGGGACTCTCACTAATGCTGCCAATCTGAATGAGGAGAATCAAGTTGCATCTATTTGTCGTTGGTTATGTAATTTATAAAAACAACAACGGTTTTGACTTCGCGCCTACACAAACAAAGTCCGCCTGCGCGGACTGAATCGTGCCAATTTAAAAAAGTTTTGCTACAAACAAGAAAGTTGGTCGGAGTGAAACGGAGGGTTCGTTCCTCAACCTAATCTACGATTGCTCTTCTTCTCAACCCGCGCAGACGGGTTTTGTCTGTGTACCCGCGATTTCTAATCGCCCGGTATATGTACCAATAGTCGGATATATAACTATTCCTAGTTACCAAGCTATAAGCTGAACTTGAGGCGCGACTGATTCCCTGCAATATTGTGTGATTAGCCTTTGGGCATTTTCCCTGTTTTGTCCTGTGTATAAATTGTAAACTACTTCTTCATTTTGAGAGGAGAGATATAACAAACCACAGTTTTTTACCCGCGAGTAAATTAAGGGAACTTTGGCAAAGTCAAGTAAAGTGGCTTTTTTACGATCGCGCTCTTTCGCTTCTGGGCTATCGTGGTATTGAGACTGAAACTCTAATACTAGGCAAGGATTGTAGTTCAAGTCTGTGATTAGAGCATCGACAGCACTGGGGCTAAATAAAAACTTTTTTAGTTCCCAGTCAAGGTTGCTGACTTGTTCGCAAATTTGGGATAAGCTAACCTGTGTATGAATTTTATAGTTGTTGTCTACACAGGTATGAAGAAATTCGAGCATTCTTTCTTCGTAAGGGTTGACAAGTCTTTTGGCTTTGACAGACATTATTGTGCCTCCATGATAATTTTTGCAAAGTGACCCAGGAACTCTTCTAGAACTTCACTTGAACTGATAGAAACCTGCCATGCGTAGGGAAAAAGTTTATCTTCGCTGAGTATGACGTAGCTGTCCCTATTACTTAAGGTTTCAATGGGAACTTTTTCATTTTTTTTTAGGGGAATATTGAGAATTGTGCGTCGTTTACAGGATGCAAAATAAACGTTGATTTTTTCTGGTAGATCAGAATAGTCTATTAGTTGTTCTCTAATTTCATTTATATAAAAAGTTCCCGTTATTTTCCCTTCTATTAGGGTAGTAAATCGCGGATCGATTGAATTTAAAAAAAGGTCTTTTTTACTAGGTAAAACCCAGACTGATCCTGCTCTAAGTTCAGGTTCTACTTCTACCAATGTCCAATACTTGAAGCTGAGTATATGTTCGTCTAAGATATCTTGAGGAATCGAAATAAACAAACTATCCTTTCGCTCTTGAAAAACAACTTGATAACGTTTATCCCCTTTCCCTGGCTTCTTAACTCTGTATCCTATATATTGAGAGGTTCGCTTCTCTTCAAACTTGTCATAGAAGCCCATTTGCTTGAGTAAAGTTGCAGCAGAAGACATTAAATCTTCGCCACCTTCAATCACTTGAATATTGGTTGAAATCAGGCGGGGTACGCCGTCTTCTACCTCAAAACGTTGGATGACATCGTAGATAATTTTAGACATTGGCTGGTTCCTAAGAACCTTGGCTAAGATTCATAGATATAGCTTAAACTGACCAGCCAGGAATGTCAAGCATCTTGGCTAAGATTTTTAGATGTTAATTACACAGGAATTTTTTGAGTATTTATACGCAACAAGGACAATGAAGCCCGATCGCCTCCCTTGCCCCCCTCTTGTGCCACAGCCATCTTGCCTATGTCCAAAAACCCTGATTTAACCAGCTTTCTCCCCATCCCGCGAAACTTCCCGCTAAATTAAAGAAGTAAAAAAATCATTCACATCCTACCCAGGAGATGCCATGCCTCGCGTCAGAGCACCAGAATTCCCCGGAAACTACCCCTGGCTGAACACCGAAAAACCTTTATCCATTGAATCCTTAAAAGGGCGCGTCGTCCTCCTCGACTTCTGGACGTACTGCTGCATCAACTGCTTGCACGTCCTGCCAGACTTAAAATACCTCGAAAAAAAATATAAAGATTCCCTCACGGTTATCGGCGTTCACTCGGCTAAATTTGAAAACGAAAAAGAAGTAGAAAACATCCGCCAAGCTATCCTCCGCTACGATATCGAACATCCTGTAATCGTTGACAGCGGAATGAAAGTTTGGCAAAGCTACGCGGTTCGCGCTTGGCCGACTTTAATGGTGATCGATCCTGAAAGTTATGTCGTTGGCTTTGTTTCCGGCGAAGGCAATAGAGAAGCACTTGACGAGTTAGTTGGCAAGTTAATTGCTGAATACAAAGATAAAAATGCACTCAACTTTAAACAACTCAGTTTTACCTTAGAAAAACAGCGCAAACCTGTATCAACACCGCTGGCTTTTCCCGGTAAAGTGCTGGCATTTGCGATCGCTGCAACGGAGGCAAAACATCTTCACCAACAGGTCGCGCTTTTGGGCGAAATGAGCCAGGAAAATGAATCTGTAGATGAAACTGTATTGCCCGGGCCTGCTAATTCTGTCATACAAAACTTAGTCGGTTCTTGCTTATTTATTGCCGATTCCGGCCACAATAGGATTGTTGTCAGCACCCTCGAAGGTGAGGTGCTGCACGTTATCGGTAGTGGCAAACCGGGTTTAACTGATGGGGACTTTGAAGAGGCTGAGTTTTTTGCACCTCAAGGTATGGCTTTTGATGCAGAAAGTCAAATTCTATATGTTGCTGATACGGAAAATCATGCTCTCAGAAAAATTGATTTTACGACTCAACGGGTAGAAACTGTTGCTGGTACGGGCGAACAAAGTCACGAAATTTCACCCCGCAGCGGCAAGGGTTTAGAAATGCAATTGAATTCGCCTTGGGATTTAGAAAGAGTTGGAAATAGGCTTTTTATTGCAATGGCGGGTTCCCACCAAATTTGGGAAATGCAGTTAGACACTGGCACGATCGGCACTTATGCGGGTATTGGCCGAGAATCCTGTGTGGACGGGAATATTGCAGAATCTGCTTTTTCTCAGCCCAGCGGCCTGGCGACCGATCGATCGGAGTTGTTTGTTGCCGACAGCGAAATTAGTTCGATTCGGGCTGTGGGTATAGATGAAGACCCGAAGGTTCGCACTGTTTGCGGTAGCGGTGAATTGTTTGGTTTTGGAGATAAAGATGGTCGCGGTGATGAGGTAAGGTTGCAGCACTGTTTGGGTGTTGAATACGCTCAAAATTACCTCTGGGTGGCTGATACTTACAATCACAAAATTAAGCGGATCGACCACCGGGGCGGTACGTGCAGAACAATGATTGGAGATGGTACAGCGGGTTTGGTTGATGCTAAAGGTCTCAAGGCTCGATTTTTTGAACCTTCAGGGTTGAGCGCGATCGGGTCTCACTTGTTTGTTGCTGATACGAACAATCATGTAATTCGGAGAGTTGAGTTGGATACGCTGGAAGTCGCAACTTTGGATTTCCCCGGTTTGTGCGCTCCTGATGTTTGTATTCCTGATTAAGTCGATCGACTTTTTTTACTTCAGGCACGGTCGTCAATTCTCCTGATTGCCAGATTGATTGTGGTAAAGTAGGGTGCTCTTCGGCGCACCTTACCACCATTTTCAAGCCAAGTAAGTTACCCTAATTATTCGCGGTGAGTGCAGTGCCTCACCCGCAATTCACTCCTGGATGCAGAACCTCTATATTTAGGGTGTACGGCCCAAGAATACCTGACCGATATAAGTAGAACGTCAAACCACTTTTTGCGCCCAGGACTGAATTACTAAATGTTGTTAATTCCATCGCTACTAAAACCGCGATCGCCCGTATTAAATAATCGCAAAAATCCTCGCCCCAATCTAAAATTCCGAATAGCTCAGCAGCCGCACTATTTTTTCATCATCGTTCAGTTCCCCGACAATTCGTCGCACGGGTTTCGGCCAGATTTTAATCAAAGTAGGAGTTGCTGAAATCTGATCTGCCTCAGCTTGGTCTGGATGTTTCAAAACATCAATTACTTTTAAAGTGTAGGGACGATCGAGGCATTTCTCTAAGAACTGGTGTAAAGTTTCGAGGGTGCGTTCGGTGCTGGGGTTGCTGCCGGAAACAAACAGACGCAAAACGTACCCTTGAGTTTGTGGCGGTGGGGTGAGTGCTGTTGGTTTGGGAAGCCGAGTCTGCTGCGATTGCGGAAAGCCCAAGGGAGTTACTGTCGAACTGCTCCAGTCCGATCGAGCTTCGGGGCTGGCATACTGTACAACTAAGTCGTGATTTTGCCAAAGTTCGGGGAATTGTTCGTGATAAGTAGCAATCGCCATCGGTTCGCACATTTCTTCGCTCCGGGGATGCCACACTAAGTCGCCAGTCCCAAAAATGGCGTTCAGCAGGGTTTGATGTCGCAGCACGGGGGGGTAAGCCTCGGCAGCAAGCCGCACCTGCCGATCACCTGGATCGAGCCAGCAGTCAACGGTTGCCGTGTAGCAAGGTATCAGAAAATGCGGCGGTTCCGACAAACCGAGGATCTCCTGTAGAGCTACGCACAACTGCAAATGCCACCGAGTTTGCTTGTGGGGGTCTATGCAATAGATTAAGTCTCCCCCTGGTGTAAACAGCGCAATGCCTTTGAAAATTTCTGGCAAAATCGGGCGATCGACTTTCAATTCAGTACACCAATAAAAGTTAACAGTTAACAGTTAACTTTTAACTGCTAACTGTTAACACTCGACCTTTAGACTCGACCTCGGAGCATCTGAGCCATTTCGTTCGGGAACGGCGAGTTCTCTACACAAAGTTCTTCCGTAATCCGACCTTCTTGATAAAGGCCGTAGAGCGACTTATTCATCGTCGTCATGCCTTCATAAGTATCTTTGATCATGATTTGATTAATTTCCTCATTCTGCCCCTTCAGAATGTATTCCTTAACCACGTCGGTATTGATCATAACGTCGTGGAAAGCAGCCCGCTTTCCGTCTGTGGTTTTGCACAGCAGTTGAGCAATAATCGCCACTAGGGATTCGGAAATTGAAACCCGTATGGCATCCTGTTCTTCCGCCCCGAACATATCAAGAATCCGGTTCAGGGTTTTAATCGCACTGTTGGTGTGCAGAGTTCCTGCAACTAAGTGACCTGTCTGAGAGGCTTTGAGGGCGATTTCCACCGTCTCTCTGTCCCGAATTTCTCCTACTAGCATCATGTCCGGGTCTTGCCGCAGAGCGCCTTTGAGAGCGTTCATAAACTTGAGGGTGTGCCTGCCGACTTCCCGGTGCTTGATCAAGGATTTTTTGCTCTCGTGTACGAATTCTACCGGGTCTTCGATCGTGATGATGTTGTAGGCTTTAGTCTTGTTGATGTAGTCGATCATCGCTGCCAAGGTGGTAGACTTGCCCGAACCAGTCGGCCCCGTCACCAAAATCAGCCCTTTGTGGTAGCCGCATATTTTCTTAAAGACCTCCGGCAGCTTCAATTCCTCCAATGTCATTATTTTGGCAGGAATTAACCGCAGCACCATCGCCGGCCCGGCTAAGGAGTCCATGCAACTGATCCGAATCCGGACGAACCCGAAGTCGAAAGCGCCGTCAAAGTCTAGGGTTTTTTGGAAAATTTCAATTTCTTCATCGCTCATGCACTCCCGCAACCAGCCAAAAAACGTATCTAAATCCGTCGGTGGATAGCCGATGTCGGCAATCTCGCCCCGCGTGCGGAAGCGCGGGAATTCGTTTACTCCGAGGTGAAGGTCGGATACTCCTTCTTCTTTGGCTCGCAAAACTAGCTCTTTCAAAGTCGGAGAGCCACCGCTGCTTGCGATCGGGTTTTTAGGTGTGGCGAAGGATTGGGGCCCGGCTGCAGGCGGCGCGGCTGCAGGCGGCGCGGCTGCAGGCGGTGGCGGTGCTGGCGGCATTCCTGCTGCTCTGGGGGGCATCCCTGGAGCTGGAGGGCGGGGCATTCCTGGCGGTGGGGGAACTCCGGGTACGGGCGGGCGAGGAGCTGGCGGATGCTGTTGTGTCATATGCGCTACCTTAAGTTGGTGAGAAGGCTGACTCGAACAGATGATTTGTGGGAGTTGAACAATGCCGATCGCCATTGTGCGTCTCTTGCACAAGAGCTTAACTGTTGTTCTCAGTCTATCCCAAGAGGGGGTCGTAGTGCTGCACTACTAAGGAACTATTATGCCAATTGGAGGATGCTATCACTCTCGATATATGATCAAATATGGATTTTTGACTTTTTCGGATAAATTTCTTAAGGAAAAGAGTTGGCCGCAACTCAACAGTATTAAATTATACTTTGCCCAACTATTAAGGAGTTAAACGGATGAATTCTGTCGATCGGGCTTTTACTCCAGCTCTGGAGTTGGCGGAGTCGATTCGCGCCCTAGAAGTGTCGCCTTTAGAAATTGTCAATCTGTATTTGGAACGGATCGATCGATTAAACCCTGAGCTTGGCAGTTATTTTACAGTAACAGCCGATCGGGCGATCGCCCTGGCTAAATCCCAAACCGAACAACTAGCTGGGTTAAACAAGTCACAGGAATTGCCACCTTTTTTCGGAGTGCCGATCGCCATTAAAGACTTGACACCAGTTACCGGCGTTCCCTGTACCTACGGCGCTCAGGCTTTGCTGGGTAACATCTCTGCCTACGACGAGTCAGTAGTATGGCGGATCAAAGCAGCGGGATTTAACATTCTGGGCAAAACAGCAACCTCTCAAATTGGCTCATTGCCTTACACCGAACCCGAAGGTTTCCCGCCCGCGCGCAATCCCTGGAATTTAGACTATACGCCGGGAGGTTCCAGCGGCGGCTCAGCGGCGGCTGTAGCAGCGGGTTTGTGCGCGATCGCCCAAGGTTCAGACGGCGGCGGTTCGATTCGAGGCCCAGCTTCCTGCTGCGGTTTAGTGGGCATTAAACCGTCGCGGGGGCGAGTTTCCTGGGCACCTGTTGGAGATTACCTCAGCGGCATTTCTGTTAACGGCCCACTGGCGCGCACTGTAGCTGACGCCGCCGCACTTTTGGACGTGATGTCAGGCTACACAACAGGCGATCCGTACTGGCTACCCGATTCAAATCCGACGTTTCTAGAGGCTTCCCGTCAAAAGTCGGGCCAACTGCGAATTGCGTTTTCTACGACTATTTCCCCTGTGGGCGAGGCTGCGGCTATCTGTCAGCAAGCGGTACTCGAAACCGTAAAATTATTGACTGATTTGGGTCACGATATCGAACCTGGATGCCCGGATTTTACGGGTTTAATCGAACCGTTTACCGCAATTTGGCAGTCAGGGGCGGCTGCAAGCGGCATTCCAGGCCCTGCTTTGGAACCGATGAATCGCTGGCTGTTGGAAAGAACTGTTTCGGCTGGGGAATATTTGCGGGCGGTGAATCAAATGCAGGTTATTTCACGGCGGATTGTGGGATTCTTTGAAAAATTTGATGTATTAGTTTTGCCGACTTATATGCACTCGCCAATCCGGGTTGGGGAGTGGGCCGATTTGAGTTTTGAAGAAACTTTGCAGCGGATCATTAATTGGGTTGCTCCTTGTCCGCCGTTTAATGCTAGCGGTTTGCCTGCGATCGCACTTCCTGCTATTTTAGATAACAACGGTTTGCCCGTGGGAATTCAAATTATCGGGCGGCCGGCTGCGGAAGCAACTTTAATTGCTTTAGCGGCGCAGATGGAAGCGGCGAAACCTTTCCCGGTTTTAGATTTTAAATAGACAATAGCCAGGGATAAAAGCACGTTTCCATTTTTTATGGGTAAGCTGTTCATCATTTAAATTTTCGAGGCTATCTAAGCAAGCATTGGGTTTCAACCTCTAAAACACGCATTTTAAATGCACAACAGCTTATGCCAAATCAGGACTTGTGCGCGGGGAACTATAAACCAGGTTTTTTGCATAATTTTCTAGTCATCCAACCCATATTTTACCAATAAACCGAGTTACTCCCGCCCAGTCCTACTTATTACCAATTACGCTGTAATTTATTGAGAATACCTCTTTAGATTGATAGATATTTTGGTTATTTTCTTTTAAAACTGGTAGCAGTTCGCGGCCAATCTCTAAGGTAAAAAAAATTATGTTAACTTCCGGGCCGATTACCGCTCCCGTTCCCGTTTTCCTGGTTCTTTTAGCAATCATGCTAATCGCCCCACTGGTATTTGAGCGCTTGCGACTACCGGGAATAGTGGGTTTAATTATTGCTGGCGTAATTGTCGGGCCCAACGGTCTCAATTTGCTGCAACGGGACGCTACTATTGTTTTGCTAGGTACTGTAGGATTGCTGTTTTTGATGTTCCTAGCGGGACTGGAAACTAGCCTTGACGACCTTAAACTGAATGCGGACAAAGCTGTCATATTTGGGCTAGCTACTTTTGCGCTACCGATGATATTGGGGACAGGAGCTATGCTGCTGTTGGGATATAGCTGGTTGGCTGCAATTTTAGTCGCTTCTTGTTTTGCTACGCACACGCTTTTAGCGCTGCCAATTCTCAGCAAATTGGGATTGATGCGAACTCAGACTATAACTGCGACTTTGGGGGGGACTTTAATTACGAATGTGTTGGGACTGTTGGTGCTGGCAATTGTTGTCAAAGCTGACCAAGGAAATCTCACTCTCAATTTTTGGCTGGTTCTCATTCCCTCTCTTGCTATCTACACTTTTGCTACTTTGTGGGGCGTTCCCAAAATCGGTCGGTGGTTTTTTAAGAAATTCGGACACGACGAAAATGCCGAGTTTATATTTGTATTGGCGACCCTATTTCTAGTTTCTTACGCAGCAGAACTAATTGAAATTGAGGCAATTATTGGTGCATTTTTATCGGGAATTGCCATTACTCAAATTATTCCCAAAATGAGTCCCCTGATGAATCGGATTGAGTTTATTGGCAATACCCTGTTTGTGCCGTTTTTTCTAATTTCTGTGGGGATGTTAATTGACCCGCTAATTTTGGTAAATCAGCCGCAGTCTTTGTTGGTGGCGGCGGTGATGATTTTAGCAGAGGTGGCGAGCAAGTTTTTGGCAGCTTGGATACCGGGGAAATTATTTCGTTTTGAGTTTCCCAGCATTATGGTAATGTTCGGTCTTTCTGTTTCTCAAGCTGCTTCTACTTTGGCTGCGATTACGGTTGCTTTTGACATTAAATTGGTCGATACTGAAACGGTGAACGGCATCATTGCCATGATTTTAGTAACTTGTGTCGCTTCTCCTTGGATTGTATCTCGGTGGGGTCAAGAAATGCAGCAGCCGGGGTCGAGTTTGCCGGCTGCTACTTCGGGAAAGCATTCATGGGGAGAGCGAGTTTTAGTGCCTGTGGCTAATCCGAATACGGAAGATAATTTGCTGCGTTTGGCTTTGATTTTAGCAAAAACATCTCACGGAACTTTGTTGCCACTGCATATTTTGTCCGATCGCGGGGAAGCAATTTCACCGGCAGATAAAATGCAGCAAACTCAACTTTTGACGGCTGCGGAAACTGTGGCTAATGCTGCTGCTTGTGCGGTTGAACCGATCGCGAGGATAGATGATGCGATCGATCGCGGAATTCTGCGGAGTGCAACCGAACGAGAGGCTAGTTTAATAGTTTGCGGCTGGAAGGGATTTTCCACGACTCGCGAGAATTTTTTTGGCAGCATCATTGACAATGTGGTAAGGCGAGCGCCCGTACCCGTACTGATTGCTCGATTTCCCGATCCTCTCCAGAATACAGCCAGAATTATTTTGGCGGTAACTGACAGCGAGTTGAGTCGGTTTGGATTTCAGGAAACCGTGGATATTGCTAAGAGTTTGGCCGAGGAACTTAAGGCGAATTTGCAAGTGTTGTTGGTGACGGCACAACGGGAAAAAAGCGAGAAAAGTGCGGCGGAGTTGGCAATTCTTTCTGAGATACCAGTAAATCGGGTGCGGGGAAATTTTATCAAGCTAGTTTCGCAGAATTTGTTAGAACACGATTTGCTGATTTTAACAACAATTTCTCAGCAACAGAATATGTGGGACAAACCGGGAACTCTCAAAGAACCGGAAGCGATCGCCCGGACTCACCCAAATATTTCGATGCTTGTTGTTTATTTTCCTGTATCTTGAGGAATATTTTAACCGCAGATGATGTTATGAATCTGCATTCATCTGCAGTTAATATTTTAGGACTAAAGCCAACTGGCACATTAAACAAAGGTATGTATAGCCTTTCTCAGTAACATGAGGTGCTCACGCGGGCATAGGGCATAGGGCATATGGCATAGGGTTCGCCCCTCTACCTCACAAAGCTTGAGAACGGCTATAGTTGCACTTGTGCGCTTTTTCCTAACAAAGAGCGCACAAGTGCAACTATATACCTAAAATTTAAGCCCTATTTGTGACAATTGTGTAAGTCCTATATTTAATCCTAATTCAACGGAATTGCTAGGAAAAATTCCGCACCTTTGCGCGGATTGGAAATATACTAGATGGCTCTTTTTACTCGCGAAGTTTGTATTTTTGGGGCTGCCGATTAAAAAATCCTTCAACTCATCATCATTAGCACCCGCATAAGAAGTGCACTTAGGTACGGAATGTAAGCTCGGCAAGTAAATATGCGTAGAGGCCTTGACGATCGCACTCCGATGCAGCCAATTTCTCGGCATCTAGAACAATATCTCGGTATCTGGGAGAATTTTGAGAATATGGTGATCTACCCCCCTCTAGTTCAATAAAGTAAAAATGAGCATTAGACCAAATTTCAGATGGTTTTCTTCAGTGGCGAGTGTTTTGGGTTCGATTTCGATCGGCCCTTTGAGCGGCGCGACATCCTCTGTAAAAGCAGCAGAAACGGTTGTTGTCCGCAAAGGTATTTTAGAATCGTCAATATCGGTTGCGGATTTGCGTGAACTCGCAGAAACAGGAAAAGTCCCCGCCAAACTGCAAGCTTATGCCAATCTCCTGTCTGAGGAACAGCGGAGTAAAATTTTTCGGGCGCTGCAAGCAAAAATTCCCCTAAATGTAGTCGGCCTGAGCAACTTGCTAAATACGGGCATCGGCACTGGCATCCTGACGGATTTGACTACTGTGATACCCAGGCGCGACGGTGGGGGTGTGGAAGCGCTGCGAGCCGCTCTGGTGCAGGGAGCAAACGCGCCGGAAGGCTTATCGGTACTGAGTTTCATTGAATCTTATCCCAGCTCGCGGGTCGTGGTGGATCTCGATCGAGCTTTCGCAGTTTTGGGAAATATGAACGCTAGTTTTTGGCAAACTCAGCGCTTTATGGCGGCGATCGCACCTCAGTTAGCACCAGTTAAACCCGCGTTTAACCTGCCTTTCGATCCCACCCAGCCAGGCCCTAATTCGGTGCAGGTACGGGCGCTAGATTTGAACGATAGCGCCCGCAATCGACATATTCCGGTTGATGTGTACTGGTCGAGAGCTGCAACAGCCGACAAACCGGCGATCGTCTTTTCTCACGGGTTGGGTTCCGTCCGCACGGATTTGCGCTACTTAGCCGAGCATTTGGCGTCTCACGGTTATGTGGTAGCAGCTTTAGAACATCCGGGCAGCAACGAGACTAACACCAATGCTGCGATGGCGGGGAAGTCTCCCTTGTTAGCTCCTCAAGAGTTTTTAGACCGTCCCAAAGACATCAGTTTTGTACTCGACGAACTGACCAAATTGAACCAAACTGATGATAATTTGCAGGGGAAAATCGCGATCGACCGATCGGTAATAATTGGCTATTCCTTCGGCGGCGCTACAGCCTTGTCCTTGGCCGGCGCCGAACTGCAATTGAGCGGACTCAAACAGCGGTGTCAGGGGGATTTGATTGGGTTCAGCTTAGGCGAAGGCATTCAGTGCGCGGCGGCCGGATTGCCCGAAGAACGTTATCAATTGCGGGATGGGAGGATTAAAAGGGCGATCGCCATGAATCCGATCACATCATTATTATTTGGAGAAACGGGTTTAAGTGCAATTCAAATTCCCACCTTAATAGTAGCATCTTCTGCTGACAAAACAACTCCCGCCTTAGCAGAACAAATTGCCGGATTCCCAAAGATTCCCTCTCCTAAATGGCTAGTCGGTTTTGTAGGAGGAACGCACTTAAGCGTCAAAGATCCCAGTACAACTTTAGACCAATTTCGCAGGCCAAGCACAGGAATTACCGGAGATGAAGTTGTGGGCGACCAAGCTGTTAGCATACGCAATTATATTAAAGCTGTAAGTTTGGCTACCGCCGCTCAACTGACTGCTGAATCTGACAAATATGCAGTCTTTCTAACACCAGAATACGCGCAATTTGCTTCCACATCGGCAATCCCGGTGCGGCTAGTAACAGAAATTTCTCCAGAAATTAATGCAGTAGTGCAAACTTTTATTCAGGGGAATAAGTAGTGATTAGTCCTTAGTCCTTAAGTAGGTAAGCGCCCAAAAACCCTAGTATTTTGTAGAGTTTTCGACCGAACACATAATTATGTAGGGTTCGCAGTGCGAACCTTACCACTATTAGTCATTAGCTAATAATCTGATGTCCGCTCGAACACCTATAATAAAGGTGTTTGTAGTGAGAGTTCGAGGGGACATGATATTGCGACTAGCAGTTTTTCCTTGTGTAGGTGGCGCCCCTTAGCCCCCAGAGGTGTATTTTCTTCTTAAGCTGTTTCTCAATACTCCGGACAGTTTTTGGAACGATACTACAAGCCTTACAGGGCAAGCATCATAAAAAAGTCGAATTAAATGCAAGTCAGCGGTAGAGGTGACATTGATTTAATTATCCACGCTCGCCTCAAAGTCAAGCGAGAATAAGCCATTGGGCCCTAGAAAAAGTGTCCGGACTATTGTTTCTGATATATTTTGTTCGTGCAAGGGCAAAATATAACAAAGCGCTTTCACAAACTCTACTCCCAAACTGCCATGCCTAAAAAAAATCTTATCCCGCTGTTGCTTCTGTTTATAGCGCTGTTTACCCTTTACGGTGACACTTTAACTTTTCTCCCCAAACCTGTAAGAGATACTAGCGTGGCCAGTCGAAAGTTCTTCGTCGGGTTGTGGCCAGATTGGTTGAGGCCGAGAGATTTCAACGAGCAAAGGCAACAGGATATTGAGAAATTGCAAAAAAGTCCTAGCCCGAAACGATAGTTTTGAGCTACCAGCGAGAAACCCGGTTTCTTTAATAAAACCTAGCCATTTTCTTGTAGGTTGGGTTAAGCGAAGCCCAACCAAACATGACGATTTGAGATTGTAGATTTGAGATTTTTCCTTCAATCTCAAATCGATTAAACGTGAGATTTTAGATTTTCCTCAAACCAGTAAGGTGTGCAATGCACACCCTACAGATAGAGGTTATGCGTCCAGACTGTTTTAGATTGGTCTTCCCATCTAAAATCTAAAATCTAAAATCTAAAATTGATTAGGCGTGCTTTTTCAACCAGCTAAACATAGCTCGCAAATCTTTACCAACTTCTTCAATAGGATGTTCTGCTTCCTGACGGCGCATGGAGGTAAAGCCTGGTTTGCCTGCTTGGTTTTCCAGAACGAATTCGCGGGCAAATTGACCGGATTGAATTTCGCTGAGAATTTTACGCATTTCGGCGCGGGTTTGATCCGTGACGATGCGGGGGCCGCGAGTTAAATCGCCGTATTCTGCGGTATTGGAGATGCTGTCGCGCATTTTGGCGAGGCCTCCTTCTACTACTAAGTCAACGATAAGTTTAACTTCGTGCAAACATTCAAAATAAGCTAATTCCGGTTGGTATCCGGCGTCAACTAAAGTTTCAAATCCAGCTTTAATTAAGGCGCTCAAACCGCCGCACAAAACTACTTGTTCGCCAAAAAGATCCGTTTCTGTTTCTTCGCGGAAAGTGGTTTCAAGGATGCCGGCTCTGGTGCCACCGATACCTTTAGCATAAGCCATTGCCCGATCGCGCGCTTGACCGGAAGCATCTTGATATACTGCAAACAAACTCGGAACACCTTCCCCTTGTTCGTAAGTCCGTCGCACTAAGTGTCCGGGGCCTTTGGGGGCAACCATTACTACGTCTACATTGGCAGGGGGAACAACTTGGCCGAAGTGAATGTTAAAACCGTGAGCAAATGCTAAAACATTTCCTTCAGAAAGGTTCGGTTCGATTTGTTCTTTGTAAATAGTTTTTTGAACTTCATCGGGCAATAAAATCATGATGAAGTCAGCAGCGGCGGCTGCTTTGTCTACCGGGTGAACTGTTAAACCCGCGTCGGTTGCTTTGGCTGCAGATTTGCTACCGGGATACAAACCGACAACGACATTCATGCCGCTGTCTTTGAGGTTGAGGGCGTGGGCGTGTCCTTGGGAACCGTAGCCGATGATAGCAATCGTTTTGTTGGCTAAGAGGTCTAGGTTCGCGTCGGTGTCGTAATACATACGGGCCATAATGCTTGTCTCCGAAGATGCAAATTGGGTGATTGAGTGCAAAACTCTCATTTTATCAAAGTAAGGTACTTTTTTTACAGATTTTTTTTTATTAAGATTTGAACGGGGGAAAATAAAGGGATCTCGCGCTGAATTTAGCAGGGTTGGTGGCGGAGTCTGCGATCGTCAAATATAATTGTCAATAGCGTGCTGTGCATTTGCCAAAACGCCACTAACTAACTTTTTTAAGATGAAAATAAAAGCAATACATCATGTGGCGATTATTTGCTCGGATTACGAAGCATCGAAGAAATTTTATGTAGAAGTATTGGGATGTTCAATTATCAAAGAAACTTTCCGAACCGAGAGGAATTCTTACAAATTAGATTTGCGAGTCGGAAACGGCGACACCATTGAGCTTTTTTCATTTCCGCATCCTCCTCAAAGAGTTAACAATCCTGAAGCCTGCGGTTTGAGACATTTAGCTTTTGCAGTTGAGGACATGGAAGCATCAGTTGCTTATTTAAAATCCCAACAAGTAGAAGTAGAAGAAATTCGCCTTGACGAGATCACCGAAAAACGATTTACATTTTTCAGAGATCCCGACAACTTACCATTAGAACTTTATGAAAATTAAGGAGTATCTCTATTGTGTCAAGCCGTTATTAAGTCAACCAGTCCGTAGTGCTGACTATACAAACTGCATTATTCATTCCCAATCTAAAATCTAAAATCTAAAATTGCATAATGGACTCTCTCATCAGAAACACAATCACGATCGGATTGCCGGCTTTAATGCTATTTATAGCCATATTAGCTACAGGGAAAACAGGTGACGCAGCCGTTTGGTCGGGTTTAGTCAAAGTCGGCGGTTCCTTTGGTATGCTGATCGGTTTAGGTGTGTTGGTATTTGTCGGATTTGTTGCCAATTATTTTAGTTATTTTGTGGTAGATAGCTTGCTGGTGAGATTTTATCAAAAGCGGCGAGTGTTGGGACAGGAAGAACAACTGGTAAGAGAAATTGATAAATTGCCGATTACCAACGACCTCAAAATTAAGCTCAAATGGGCGGTGATGCACAGCAGCAACTACAAAATCATTAACTTGAAGCACGTAATTTCAAAATGGTTTATTATCGCAGTAACTGTAAATGCCGTATTTTCAATAGTCGGTTATTTGGGAGAATTCAACATTTTTTTGGAATTGACTTCTCATTTTAAACTACAATATCTGCTGGTTGGTTTCTCTACTTTTATATTCTTCGCTCTGGTGCGCTCAAAAAAAATATGGTTGCTGGTGAGCGCATTTTGCATTATCATTAACTTGGCGGAAATTGTTCCTTGGTATTTTCCAGCGCCAGCAGTTGCCGGAGCAACTCCCGGACACAACTTGCGGATTTTGCATTCAAATGTTTTAAGGGCTAATCGGCGATATTCTGAGGTGATATCGCTGGTTAAAGCAGAACAACCTGATATCGCGGTTTTTGTGGAAGTCAACTCATCTTGGGCAAAACAGTTATCGGTTTTAAGCGAGATTTTTCCTTACTCTTCCAAGCAGCAAGAATCTGAGAGATTTGGCAGTGCAATATACAGCAAGCTGCCTTTAGAAAATTCTTCGGTTAAAGCCTTTTCAAATCAAAGAAAGAGCTTGTCGGCGGATGTTAAATTTCAAGGTAAAATCATTTCTCTGATTCTTGCTCATCCGACTGTGCCGATCAAACAGGAGAGTTTTATCGATCGCAATAAACAGCTAGCAGGCATCGGCGAGTATGCAGCCCAAATCAAAAATCCGCTGATTGTGGTTGGGGATTTAAATACCACAATGTGGTCGCCTTTCTACAAAAATATGGTAAAAACCGGAAATTTGCGAAATGCGCGATCGGGCTTTGGCATTTTACCGACTTGGCCGACTTTTATGCCGCTGGCTTATATTCCGATCGATCACTTTCTAGTCAGCAAAGAAATTGGTGTGTTGAAGATTCGTACTGGCCGCAATGTCGGTTCGGATCATTTGCCGTTAATTACAGATTTGGTTATTTGAAGGCAGGATTCGATATTTTCTAACAAATTATTGATTAACTGTATTTGGTATTGCTGAATATTTGTCTGTAGTGGCTCTTTACTGTCTTGAAAACAGATAACTTTTCCGGCGATTTCCTTGTAGTGTTGCAGCATGGAAAAAGTATCGGTGCTGAAGCGAGCGAGATAGTTTTTAGCAGCCTCGCTGCAAATTTCCGTTACTTGATTTAGATAAGCTTCTGACGATTCAGGCGGCTTTTCATACCCAGTTCTTTTATTCAAAATATAGCTAGCACCGCCGACTACTGCGGCTCCCACAGGCCCGCCCAACAGCCAACCTAAGCCAGTGGCGATCGCCACTGGAGTCACTTCGCTGTCGATCGACTTTTGAGCTGGAGGTGGTGGCGGTTCCGGTAAACTGACTTGCGGGGATGGAGGAAACGAAATCAAAAGTGCGATCGGCTGTTCTTTATCAAAGAATTCGCAAGCTTTATTTACCCATTCTGCGATGCTTTGCTGCTGATGTAAGACCTCTCGCTGAAATTTTAGCTTCCACGCATCAAAACTTCCTTCCTGGAGCGACACCGCCATTTCCGATTGATACCGCTGCAAAAGTGTGGGCTGGTAAAGCCAAATCTCGAAGTCAGAAACGCTGGATAAAAAGCCTTTTGATATCAGCTTTTCAGCTTTTTGTTTAATTTCAATTTTGTCTTTATGCTTTTTTTTAGCTGTGGCTATTTCTGCGGTTACACTTTCAGCTTTGGCTCGGAGAGATTGGCAAATTTTAGTAGCTATAGCTTCAATTCTGGGCAACTTAACTGCTAGTTGTTCCTGTTGAGCTGCCACAATACTTTGCAAAGCCGATTCAAACGTGGCAATTCCTGTAGTTTGGGCGGCCGCCACATCTCCTTTCAGCCTCGCCCTCAAAGCCGGCAAAGCATCAACGCGGTAGATATTGCTGATATTGTTCGGTAAGTTGGAGCGAAAACTTTCGGCAACAAACAACAAGCGATTGTAAACTTGTTTTTGGTCGTCTGGTTCGAGTAGATTGAGAAAATTGGCAACAAAGACGACAGTGTTAATGTGGCGATCGCTCAACCAATCTCTCAAGTTCTCCCGTTCGCCTAAAGTCATCAATTTGCGAGCATCTAAAACCTGCACAACTAAATCAGCCGTTAGCAATTTATCCCGAACCAAATAATCCTGTTCTTCGCGGTCATTGGTTCCCGGTAAATCCAGCAATTCCACACCTGTTTCCAGGAATGGATGGGGACAGTAAACATTCACGGCCGCCACATCATCCCGCATTTGTCTCGCGTCGTCAAGGATGGCGTAGCGTTTCAAAACATCAGTCCCCGGTTCGCTAATTTCCGTGCCGTCTTTCAGGGTAATTTTTGCGCGCAATTCCTCGCCGTAGTTGACATAAATGGCAGCACCTGTAGTGGGCACAAGGTCGATCGGCAAAGCACGATTTCCCAGCAAAGCATTCAGCAAAGTTGACTTGCCGTAATTAAACGGGCCAAAGACAGCAATTTGAAAAGTTGGTTTGGCAAGATAGTCGCAAATTGAGGTGGTATCTCGATACAGTTGGGAGTTTTTGTCAAGTTCGAGAATACCGAGTGCTGATTTGAGATAGTCGGTCAGGTCTTGATAAATTTCGGGTTGTTGCATATTGTTGTTTTATTTCAAGCGGATGCTAGGAAAGCTTGATATAGCGATTCAATACTCTGCGACTCGGCAGAAACATCAGCCTCCAATTTTTTCAACCGCTCAGATTCAGCCTGACAATTAATCTCGCGAGATTCCTTTTGTTTGAGCAAATTATCTAACTCAGATTTCCGAGAATTAATATCAGCATTCATGCGATCGCCCACTTCCCGCCCGTAAACATCAAAACACTCTTTCACAGCATCGTGAATCGGCTGCCACTGCTCTTGAGCCACCTGCGGCAGATATTTCACCAGCTCTTTTTTCGCGGCTTTCACCAACTGTTTATGAGCTCCGTCTGCTTGCAAAACCCCAACACCCATCCCCAACAACGCCAAGTACAGGGGCCCCAAAACAACCCCCGTAAAACTAGCAAAAATCGTACTGACGCTCAACACAGTAATTAAATTGAGCAGGATATTTTTCCAATCAAAACCCGCTCCTGCCATTGCTACGCCCGCCAGATTTCCGGTCGTTAACGAGAACAATCCCATCGCCCATTTTGCCCAACCGGGCGAGTTATCTTCGTTTGAGTTGCTGACTGCTGCTGGTATTTTTTGCCCGGTCAGTTTTTCGGTAATTTTTTCAGTCACTTTCGTGTAAGATGCTCCGTAATTTGCGGCACTTTTCGATAGCTGCGAAAAGGCTGAATTCATTTCTTGTTCGGCCGTGAGAGTCCAAGCTGCTAGTTTGTCATTGATGTACTGCTCGAAGGCTCGTTTGAGCGATGCTTCAAAAGCTTCTCGCTTGCCTTGGCTGAAGAAATCTAGAAATCTCAGCTCTGGTTGATACCGTAAGAAATCTGTTTCAAAGGTATTTTCTAAGTTAAGAACGTAGGCGCGGAAAGAATCTGCGATCGCCCGCGATTTACTATCTCTAACTTCGATAATTTCTTGTTGAAATTCATCGCGAATGTGAGTCAGTTTTTTAAACTCCGGCTCAACTGAATTAATCTTTTCCTTCAATTCATTGACATCGCGATCGAGTAATGGTAATCGGCGTTCAACAGCTTCGCGGACACGAGCAGAAATTTGACGCGCCAAAGTTCTCGCCGGACGCAATTCCGAAATCGCCCTTTCCTGGGTTAAAAACGTATTTAGTGCCGCCATGAACTCGGGAAAACCAGTTCCTGCCAAATCCGCATCCGGGTTTTTTATCCGCAACCTGAGCGCCTTAATTGAGGTAATTGCAAACACTCGCTCGTCGTAAATATCGTGTCCTTCTGTTAAACAATATTCAGCCAAATTAGCTTGAAAAACCCGCCGCAGTTTCCCTTCTGCTTCTGCTAATTCTTCAGGATCATCCGGGTCAATCAAACTTTCCTGCACCTGATCCCAAGCATTAATCAGAAAGAAAATGCTCAATCCGCGATTTTTGATATAATTTTCTAGATAGCGTCTTTCACCCATTGTGCAAGGCTGAGTTGCCCTGAGCACAAACAAAATAGCGTGGCAGTTGTTGATGTAACCGAGAGATAATTCATTGCGAGCTTCTGTATCGTTCAGTCCGGGACTATCTACTATTTCTATGCCTTTTTCTAGCAAAGGTAAGGGATATTCTACTACGGCGCAATCGATATCTGGAAATGCTGGTTTCTTTTCTTCTTCTAGGCGTTTTGCCTCAGCGGGATCAATTGTGTAGTTCTGTTTAAAACTTTTAAAATCTAGCTGTTTGGGGCTTTTGCCGTCATTGAAATAAACGGTGACTTTTTTTTCTGAACCATAGCGCAAAATCGTCAGCAAAGCTGTACAGGGATTTACATCGCTGGGCAGTAAGTTT
The DNA here is from genome assembly GCF_036705715.1 of Microcoleus sp. AT3-D2. Lineage (NCBI taxonomy): Bacteria > Bacillati > Cyanobacteriota > Cyanophyceae > Oscillatoriales > Microcoleaceae > Microcoleus > Microcoleus sp. AT3-D2. Next base: position 35,181 of record NZ_JAUBVE010000034.1, read on the forward strand.
TCGCCGATTAACGCATTGAGAAAAGTGCTTTTGCCGCGTTTCATGTCGCCTAGCACTAGCAGCCGGAAGACTCCTTGGCGCAAGTTTTTACTGGCGACATCAATGTCGGCGTTGTCTGTTTCTAAACCTAGTTTTCCCGATGCTTCTCCTCCTGCTAATTCTGATTGATTGATGGCTGTGGCGATGTTGCTGAGGCGAGTGGCAATTTCTCGGCGGACGGCGGCTACTCGCTCTAAATCGTTGAGAAAGTTGCTAGTTTCTACTTTAAGGTTCATAGGGTTTTCCTAATAGTTTCCTGCTTGAGATTTTCAACTTCTGTCTTCTTCAATAAACATTTTGTAAGCGATAAAAGCAATGCCTCCCACTATCAGGGCGGCTGCCAGCCAAGATGCTATGCGAACTGCAACGATAACAGCAATGACAATGCCTGTAAATTGAGCGGCTGCTATAATTTTTCGGCGCCACTGTTTGAGTTTGCCGTTAACTTGGCGGTCTGGTTCTTGGTACTTGCTTGTTAGATGTTCTGGCACTGAGCGGTCGATTTCGGCTTCTAGTTCGCGCAGTCGAATTTCTTGTTCGCGCTTCCGTAGTTCTTGTTCTTTGTGCCGGAGTTCTCTGGATTTTTCGTCAGGAGAATTCATAAATTTTAGCCTTTTTTCCGCTGGAAAAATGTGTTATTTATTGTCTATGTTGCGGAGCGATAAGTTCTCTACGACTGTAACTCACATTTTCCCGCGTGTCGAGAAATGTTAAGAAATTTTAAAAAGGGCGATTCCCTACGGGATAGCTACGCTTCACGACTAATTAAGCCGATCGCCCTACGTGCTAGATTAGCCGCTGCAAATCCTCAATAGCCTTCGGGTCCGATAGTAGTGCGATCGCACTCCGCTTCCGACAAATCAACCAAGCGCGATCGAAATAAGTTGCAGCCCGCTAATTGAGCTTTGCTTAACTTTGCTTTCTCCAAATTAGCTCGGCTCAAATCCGCATATCTCAAATCGGCATTTGTCAAATCTGCATTGTACAAATCCGCACCTTGCAAATTGGCTTTCTGCAAATTAGCACCTTGCAAATTGGCGTGACGCAAATTTGCTCTTGATAAATTTGCTCTTGATAAATTTGCTTCCGACAAGTTGGCTTGATAAAGTTGAATGTCGCCCAACTCAGCATCTTGCAAATCAGTTTTATAAAGATTGGCTTCAGTCAAATTTCCGTAGGGCAAATAAGCTCGCCTCAGAACGCTACCAGAAAGATTTATTTCTGCCAAATCTGCTTGAAACAAGTTATCTTCACTTAAGTCAACGGCGTTAAAGTTTCGCTTGCCCTCAGCATACTGAGTCAGCAATTCTTCAGCGCTTAGCTTTTGCATTTTCATCCCTTTATGAGGACAGCTATTGCAGCCAATCCATAGCAGTAATTAATGGGTATTAATCTGTGTATTTATACTTAGGCATTATTTTATGTTAAGCTTGTGTAACAACGATCTCATTTTTTCTAAGATTTTTTTTATATTTGTAAATTTCTGCCTTGCTCGACCAGTAAGCGGTTAGTAATGTCAAGATCGAGAAACCAAAGCCAATCCTCTACTGAAATATGCCAGAACTTCCTGTCTCCATTGCTGAGCACTACCACGAACGGACAAAATACGACCCTGAAACCATTGCTGCTAAAAGTAGACAGCTAGATTGGACAGAGCAACCTGTGCCTTTCAAAGAATATAAAATTGGAGCGTATTTTGACCTCAAGCCTTATCTAAAAGACCCCTCGGAGGATGCCGATCCCGATGCCGCTTGGTGGCATCGGTTATCTAGCTTGTTGCTGTGCAGCTACGGCTTGACGGCGAAAGTGCAGACGGTAGACGACAGCTACCTGTATTTGCGATCTGCACCGTCAGCGGGTGGACTCTACCCGGCAGAGGTTTATTTAATCTCCCGTGGCACTGCCCATTTGCCGGCCGGACTCTACAACTATCAGTGCAGAACTCATTCACTTGTTCATTTTTGGGACAGTCAAGTTTGGCCAGTCTTGCAAGCAGCTTGTTTCCAGTCGCCAGCGCTAGAAAATACCCAATTGGCGATCGCCATCACCACTGTTTTTTTCCGTTCTTCTTGGCGTTACGAAGACCGAGCTTATAGGCGAATTTTTCTAGACACCGGCCATTTATTGAGTAATATCGAGTTAGCTTGCGCCGTCAACGATTACCGACCTCACCTGATTGGAGGATTCGCCGACGAAGCTGTCAATGAATTACTGTACATCGACTCGGAGCAAGAAGGAGCTATTTGTGTAGTTGCTTTAGCGGACTTGCTAGATATTGACCAAAACTTGCCTAAATTTAAAACAGCTTTGCCCGGAAACACTACGACAGATTACCCGCAAATTTCGGAAGGTCAACTGCTAAAATACCTCCACAAAGCCACGCATTTAGAATCAGACCCTACCGGAGCGGATGGCTGGAAACTTGATGAAAGTGAAGGGGAATTAGAGGATAAATATAACTTTCCATTTTGTACTAAAGTTTCGACGGTCACTCCTTCGATTCCTTGGGGAGTGAACCTGGAAAGTTTAGAAAACACTATGCTCAAAAGGCGTTCTACCCGTGCTTATACAGGTGCTTCTTTGAGCTTGGGCGAACTGCTAGCTATGCTCGATTTTACTTACCAGCCGCAGCACTATATCGACCAAGGATTAGACGGTTATCCCGACTATTTCGATTTAAGCTTGATCGAGACTTTTATTGCTGTTTCGGGAGTGAATGGATTAGAAGAAGGCTGTTATTATTATGCTCCGAAAGCTCAAGAATTGCGGCAAATTCGGTTTAAAAATTTCCGCAGGGAACTGCATTTTTTGTGTTTGGGGCAAGACTTGGGCAGAGATGCGGGGGCGCTGTTGTTTCACACGGCGGATTTGAACAGGGCTGTAGCAAAATATGGCGATCGAGTTTACCGCTATTTGCACATGGACGCGGGTCATTTGGGCCAGCGGTTAAATTTAGCAGCTATGCAACTGCGTTTGGGTGTCAGCGGTATCGCGGGCTTTTTTGACGATCGCGTCAATGACGTTCTCGGTATTCCTGCGGGTGAGGCTGTGCTTTATATTACAAGTCTCGGAAGACCTCGATCGTGACAATAAGTTAGTTGTTATTTGTCAGTAGTATTGCTTCACTAAGCCCAGGGGCATCTAAATTTTACAGTCAAGTTTGATGAAATTAACATCTTACACCATTCTCAAGAACAGGCAAGATGCCTGTTCCACAAAGAGTGAAAATATTGTGGGGAGTAGGGGTTGGGCGTCCCGCCCGCCCTAAAAATACAACTTAAATGCGAGACAGCTTACCTCTTTAATTTAATCTTTTCCTATTACTATTTCCCAATACAAAACCTACTAAATATTCTGTCGAGCACTGATTCTGTCACTTCTTCGCCCGTAACTTCCCCCAATGCTTGAATTGCACCGCGCAAATCTATTGTCCAGAAATCTAAAGGCAATTTATTGCTCATAGTATCTGTGCATTGTTCCAGAGAAATTTTAGCTTTAGTTAACGCCGCTGCTTGTCGCTGGTTGATTGCTAAGTCTGAGTTTGCTGCTTGCAAATTTCCCCCGCTGACAACATCTAAAATTGCTGTTTCTAAGTCTTCTATGCCTCGATTGAGGGCTGCTGCTGCGGTAACTATTGGGTGAACTTCAGGGGAAAAAGGTAATTCATGGATGGTTTTTACTAGGTCGATTTTGTTGATAATTATAATTAGCTGGCGGTGTTTTACTTGTTCGTAAATTTCCGAATCTTCCTCTGTCCAACCAGATTCCGCATCAATTGTCAACAACACTAAATCGGCTTGTTTTGCTGCTGCGCGCGATCGCTCAACGCCAATTTTTTCTACCTTGTCTTCGGTTTCTCGAATGCCCGCAGTATCGAGCACCTGCACCGGAATGCCGCCCACAACTAGCTGCGACTCTACCACATCCCGCGTCGTACCGGGCAAATCCGTGACGATCGCCCGATCGCTCTTACTCCACGCATTCAGCAAACTCGATTTGCCCACATTCGGTCGCCCAACAATCGCTACTTTCAAACCACTTCTCAACAATTCTCCACGATCTGCCGTTGCCAAAATTGTTGACAATTCCTCCAAAACATGATTTATTTCCAAAGAAGTTTTAGCTTCATCTAAAGGCGGCAAATCTTCCTCAAAATCAATTCTTGCCTCAATTTCTGCCAGCACATCCAAACAAGTTGTTCTCAATTTGCGAATTGGCTGCGCTAATTTTCCTTGCAAACCGGCCAAAGCACTTTGTGCAGCAGCGGGCGATTTTGCTCCCACCAAATCTGAGATACTTTCAGCTTGAGTTAAATCCAGCCTCCCGTTCAAAAAAGCCCGCAGAGAAAACTCTCCTGGCTGCGCTAATCTCGCCCCATTTTCCAAACACAATTGCAAGACTTGCTGCACGGCCATAATGCCGCCGTGACAGTGAAATTCCACCACATCTTCGCGAGTAAAAGAACGCGGCGCTTTCATGATTAGCAGCAAAGCTTCATCGACTAATTCTTGAGTTTTGGGGCGACGGATGTGGCCGTAAAGAATGCGGTGAGACTCCCAAATTTGCCTTCCTAGGGCGCAAAACAGAGTTTCGGCAATTTTTAAGGCTGCGGAACCGGAAACTCGCACAATGCCGACGCTGCCTTGTTGGGGAACTATGGCAGTGGCGATCGCTGCGATCGTTCCTCCTTTGGTTAATGATTCAGACATTTTTATTGTTCACACATTTAAAAGTTCTCTCAATCTCCTGTTTTTGAGTATCAGGCAATTGCTTCTCGGTATTCGAGAGTATAAATCTCTAGTTCGTCATTCAAAAAAATTAAATTTCCGCCCTTTTGGGCAAGCTGCACGAGTTTCTGAGTCACAGGGCAAGGGAGATTTTTTAATCTTTTTCCTGCGATCGCTAATTGCTCGCAGGCTTCGAGAGACAGGATAAATTGAATTAGGGATTCAACCAGTTGTACTTTCATTTGAGTCACTTCCGCCCCGGTTGTTAAATTATACAGTTTTCATTGAGAGGATAAACAATTTCAGCATTTTTTTCCTAAGATATTAGAAGAGCGTGGCAACAGCGCTGGACTTGGCTAGCCAATCCGATCGCCCGTTTGTCCAGTCAGTCGATTTTAGATTTTAGATTTTAGATTGACTCCACAAATGAATCGGGTAGCTTGAACTGGGGTCTAAAATTTTGGGAGGCTAACGACTCCTGTCGGAAAGCAACTATCCGTTTTTGGGTGGGAGTCAGGGCTCGATCGAACTTAAATTACTCAGCCAAATATTTTGGCTATTCTGATTTCATGCGATAATGGGAAATTGACAGGGCAGAGGGCAAAGCATGATTGGTCAACTTCTAGACAGACGTTACCGCATCATTAAAGTCACAGACTCAAGTGAGGTGGGAAAAACTTATCTAGCAGCAGATACTCACCGTCCCGGGTATCCGCAATGCACGGTTAGAGAAATGCGGCTACCCGGCACAAGTTCGCAAACTCCAGAATTAGTCAAAGTTTTATTTCAAAGAAACGCAGAAATAATTGAAAAATTGGGAAAACATGACAAAATCCCGGAATTATTGGCGTATTTTGAGGAAAATCAAAGTTTATACTTAATTGAAGAATTTATTGCGGGATTACCTTTAAGTCAAGAACTAATACCCGGTCAACATTGGGATGAAGACCAAGTAATTGGTCTGCTATCAGAAATATTAGAAATTTTGGTGTTCATCCACGAGAAGGGTTTCATTCACCGCAGAATTCAACCAGACAGAGCGATCCGGCGCGAGTCAGACGGAAAATTTGTATTGGTAGACTTTAGCTTAGACAAAGAAATTAACCCGGAACTTGCTAACTGTCATTTGTTGTCGCAAACTTCCCCAAACTCTGTTAAACGGCCTGTGGCAAAAAAACAGGGTTTGGTAGCCCAGGAGTTATATGTGCCGATCGAGCAATTGAGCGGCAACCCCCGTTACAATAGCGACATCTACGCTCTAGGTACGATCGCCCAGCTTGCCGTGACGGGACTCTCACCCAACGAACTGAGTGCCTTAAAAAACAACAAAAGCCAAATTCCCTGGCGAAACCGGGCAACTTGTTCGCCTGCCCTAGCAGATATTATCGATCGCATGGTGCGCCCCGACTGCGAGGAACGTTACCAGGAAGCAGCCGAAGTTTTAGCAGACCTCAAACAAATCGCCGTAAAATTGGAGGTTGAGCCGCCGCCAGCCACAATCATCACGCACGCTATGAGTCAACCGCGAAGACAAAGCCAAACCAAACTCCTGCTGTTGGCTGCAACAGCGGCAGCTTTAATCTTGACAGCAGTCATAATTTACTTCTGGCAGAGTCAAAATCCGGCGAGGGCAAAAGAATTGTTAGCCCGCGGCGTTACCAAGGCGCAGCAAGGTGACACAACAGGCGCGATCGCCGATTATACTCAAGCGATCGCCATGAATGCCACCGATGCGGAAACTTACTACAAGCGGGCAAACGCTCGCTACGACATGGGCGCAACCGAGCAAGCAATACAGGATTACACGCAAGCCATTAAAGTCAATCCTAGCCACACCAAAGCTCTCTACAATCGAGGTATGGCCCGCCTCGACATCGGGGACAAGCGGGGGGCAGTGGAAGATTTCACTCAAGTAGTGCGACTCAATCCCAGCGACGGTGAGGCATACTCTCAGCGGGGTTTAGCCTACTACGATTTGGGCGACTACCGCACGGCAATAGAAGACTACACTCAAGCAATTCGGCTCACTCCCAACGATGCTACAGCTTACAGCAATCGGGGTTTAGCTCGATCGGCGGCAGGCGACAAAACAGGAGCAATGGCAGATTTTACTCAAGCCCTTCAAATTAGTCCCAAACAAGCTGGCGTATACTACAGTCGTGGTCGATCGCGGTTTAATCTGGCAGATTATCAAGGAGCTATGGAAGATTATAGTAAGGCGATCGAATTGCAACCAGAGTTAGCTGATGCTTATACCAATCGGTGCAGCGCTTACCTGAATTTGGCCACCTACGACAAAGCGATTGCAGATTGCACCAAAGGAATTCGCCTTGCTCCAAAAGATGAAGCAGCTTACAACAACCGCTGCATTGCTTATCTGAATTTAAAACAATTTCAAAAGGCTAGCGAAGATTGCAGTTTGACGATCGGACTCAACGGCAACAATCCCAAAGCATACAGCAATCGAGGATTAGCTCGATCGGCTTCGGGAGACAAGCAGGGAGCTTTAGAAGATTTTACTCAAGCAATTCGCCTCAATCCCAGCGATGCAGTAGCATACAGCAATCGCGGTACTATTTACTCAGAACTAAAAAATTACCCTTTAGCGGTTGAGGATTTCGCTCACTCGCTGCGGCTCAACCCCAACAATGCTAGCGCTTTTTACAGCCGAGGCCTCGTCCGCCGCCAACTCAAAGACCGTGCTGGGGCGATCGAAGATTTTCAGAAAGCTGCAACCTTGTTTCTAGAACAAGGAAGAGCTGATGGTTTCCAAAACGCACAATCACAAATCAACGACCCTAAATAAACTATTAGTCACCATTCTGATGTTAAAAAAAGAAGAAAAAAGGCAGAAGGAAGAAGGAAAAAGGAAGAAACAAGAAGACCCAATTCCAAATTCCAAATTACCCAGTTCCCGTTACCAACTCCCCGTTACCAATTCCCAATTACCACCTCCCCGTTACCAATTCTCACTTATAGATATGAACATGGTTGGTCAACTTTTAGACAGGCGTTATCGCGTAGTGCAAATTCTCAGTTCAGGAGCTTTTGGACAAACTTATTTAGCTGTCGATACTCGCCGTCCGGGCCATCCTCAATGTGTAGTCAAACAACTGCGCCCTCCCAGCAACACTTCCACAGTTCTCAAAACAGCTTATCGCTTATTTAAACAAGAAGCAGAAATATTAGAAAAGCTGGGGAAACACGATCAAATTCCATTTTTACTAGCTTATTTTGAAGAAGCCAATCAATTCTACCTCGTCGAAGAGTTTGTCCCCGGACACGCCCTAAATAGAGAAATTGTGGCCGGTCAACCTTGGCGAGAAGAACGAGTGCTGGATCTGTTGCAAGAAGTGTTACAAGTTCTCGCCTTCGTACACTCTCAGGGAGTGATTCACCGCGATGTTAATCCCTCCAACTTAATCCGCCGCAAACCAGACGGCAAATTAGTTTTAATTGACTTTGGTTCGGTTAAAGAAGTTGCGAATCACGTCAGTGACTACGATACCGAATTTCCGCGCACCATTGCTACTGGTACTCCGGCTTATATGCCGATCGAACAATTTCAAGGCAACCCGCAATTTAGCAGTGACCTCTATGCAGTCGGGATGATGGCAGTCCAAGCTATCACTGGTTTACCCGGTACGGATTTGCCAAAATTGCAAGATCCGAGTCCTTCTCATACGGGGGAAATTGTTTGGCGAAACCGAGCTCAATGTTCTGTGGGATTAGCCAATATAATTGACAAAATGGTCTGTCACCAATTTGCCAAGCGCTATCAATCTGCGGAGGAAGTTTTGGTAGCTCTCAGCAAGTTGAGACACCGCCAAGAGCCGATGAATTCGGCTCACAAGAAAAGTATGGCTCCCAGCTTAGTTTCTTCTGATAGTTTTTCGTCACGTTTGGGAAGTCGATTTTGGTTGCTGGTTTTGGCGGGCGTCGGGGCGGCAATAGTTCTGATATTTCTGTTTAGTTATTGGAGCCGCCCGAATCCGATTAAAGCTCAGGAATATTACGAAGAGGGAGTGGAAAAGTCTCGCAATCAAGATGCGGATGCAGCTTTGCAGGCTTTTAATAAGTCAATTCAATTGAATCCTAAAAATGCTGAGAGTTTTTACCAGCGCGGTAATGCTAATTATGATTTACAAAAGTATCAAGAAGCAATTGCGGATTATTCTCAGGCGATCGCTCTCAATCCTAAATATGTTCAGGCTTATTTTAACCGCGGCCTAGCCCGTCACGATTTTAACGACAAGCGTGGGGCGATTGAGGATTACACTCAAGCTTTGAATCTCCAGCCCAGGGATGCTGATACATATTATGAAAGAGGAGTTGCTTATTTAGAAATGCAAGATTACAAGGCGGCTATTCAGGATTTTAACGAAGTAATTCGGTTGCAGCCGAAGCTTGTTAAAGCTTATCATTCGCGGGGGTTGGCTCGTGCTGGGAGCGGCGATTTGCAGGGGGGGATTGGAGATTATACTGAGGCAATTAAACTTGATACTAAGAATGTTGATGCTTTTTACAGTCGGGGGAGAGCTCGCTTTCACCTAGGAGATTATCAGGGAGCTTTGGCGGATTATTCTCAGGTAATTGCGATCGATCCCAAGAGTGCAGATGCTTACGCTAATCGTTGCAGCACGCAGTTGAATTTGGGAGCGCATCAAGCGGCAATTGACGATTGCACTCAGGCAATTTCGCTGAGCGATGAGGATGGGGTTCCTTACAACAATCGCTGCATTGCTTATTTAAATTTGAAGGATTATCCGAAAGCAATTGCCGATTGCACTCAAGCGCTGACAGTGAATCCGAATGATTTTAATGCTTTTAACAATCGTGGTTTAGCTCGCAACGCAGGGGGTGACGCCCAGGGTGCGATCGCAGATTTTACAGCAGCAATCGGGTTCAATCCCAACAATGCGGAAGCTTACGCCAATCGGGCTAAGATTTATCAGGAGTTAAAGAATTACAATAGTGCGATCGCAGATTACGTGCAAGCTATTCGGATCAGCCCGAATTATGCTGCTGCTTACTACGGTAGAGGCATGGTTCGCCGCTCCTTGGGAGACAAAGCAGGAGCGATTAGCGATTTAGAAAAAGCCGGCAAAATGTTTCTAGATCAAGGGCTTACTGGCGGTTACAAAGATGCACAATTTGAGATTGAGAAGCTCAAGTAGTCATTAGTCATTAGTCATTAGTCATTAGTCATTAGTCATTAGTCATTAGTCATTAGTCATTAGTCATTAGTCATTATTTCTCGGTGTTATATTTCTTATGTGCCAGATTTTTATAATCTCAGATTGCTCCGGGGCTGGTTCACGCTAATCTTTAATACTAAGAGAAAATGCAGGTGAACGAGCCCTTACGTGCTATTAATGCCAGCTATTATTAATCAATTTTCTGGGTCTTGAAGTCGTTTAACCAATTCATAAAACGGTTCCCAATTATCCTCAATAGCTATGGGTTCCCAAACAGCCTCAATCGTCGGTCTCAAGAGCGATTGTTCGGGATTGTGCTTCCGCAACCTGTCCGCCATTTGATCCATATCATCCGTAGACAAACTTTGCAAAACGTGATAATAAAACTGTCGCCAAGGTGCTATCAAGTCCGCCGGTTCCGCCTCAGCAAAAATTAGACTAGCATCATCTCGCCAAGTGCGATCAAACTGTCTTCGCAATTCAAAAAAGAAATCCTGATAGCCGACTTGAGACTCCGCCAGCATTTTAATTGTCACCTTCAACAACTCATCTCCCTCAGCCTCTGGCAAATCCTCAAATCCCAATCTATTTAGCATCAACTGCCGATAAGCTGCATTATAATAATCGCCAAACTTTGCCAAACCCGCATCCATATCAGCTTGAGGAATCGCGGCTGCTAGCGGTTGCTGGAGCTTCTCTAAATTTCCCTTACAAATAAACGGTTGATTTCCGTAACAATAAAGACCGTAATGGTCGAAATAAGCTGCTGTAAATTCCGGCTTGTAAGTTGGGATAAAAGCGAAAGGCCCGTAATCGAAACTTTCTCCAGTAATCGACATATTATCAGTATTCAGCACTGCGTGACAAAATCCTGCCGCCATCCATTGAGCGACTAATTCAGCTACTCGCTGGACTAAATCTGCATAAAATAGCGCATATTTTTCGGCAGGCGACACACCCGCATTACTTGCTTCTAAATGCAGTTCTGGATAGTAATATTCAATAACAAAATCTAAAAGTTTTTTAGTTAAATCCGGTCTGCGGATATAGTGCAATCTTTCAAAAGTTCCAAACCGGATGTGAGAATGACTGAAACGCACCATTACGGACGATCGTGTGGGTGATGGTTCATCGCCCCGCCACAAAGCCTCGCCCGTTTCAACTAAACTAAAACACCGAGATGTCCGAACTCCCAACCGGTGCAAAGCTTCGGCGGCTAAAACTTCGCGAATTCCCCCTTTGAGAGTGAGTCTACCATCAGCGTGCCGGGAGTAGGGAGTGCGGCCCGAACCTTTAGTGCCGAAGTCGTAAAGTCTGCCGTCAGTGCCGCGAACTTGGCCGTACAAAAAGCCTCTACCGTCGCCTAAATTCGGGTTGTATTCGTTGAATTGATAGCCGTGATAGCGAAGTGCGAGAAAAGGGCGGACGCAGTGAAATTCGCCGAACGCTTCGATAAAATGTTGGTCGGTTACTTGTGCGGGGTCTAAACCCAATGTCGGCAATAATTGGTCGTTGCGGAAGCGGAGGATGTGCTGCGGAAAATCGGCCGCAGGGACTTCATCAAAATAGTCGCCGCCGAGGGATTCGACGGCGGGTTCGTAGTTGAGGGAAAGTAAGGGATTTGACATTTTTCTATTGTATCTTGAAATTGGCGATCGCTCCAAATTATATACGGGTAAGATGCGGACTGCATTGGTGTCAACAATTGCCTCATACCCTTTGTCTCTCTTGTTTATAGCCGAGTCTCGCTCCTACTTTTATCTCATATCATGTCCGATAGATTGACCATAATATCCCGGCCGGGCGGGTTTTTGAGATTGTTAATTATTGGCAGATATTGTTGGTGAACCCGCCCCTACCTGATTTTGGGCGAAGCGAAGCGGAGGGAATCGACCGGACATGATATCAGTGCTGTTTCATGCTCAAATTTTAGCATAGGTAAAGTTTGAGCATGAAACATTAATGTCTTCCTCGAATGCGGAAATTTTTTACGGTCAATTTTATTGATAGTTAAATTAACTGTTGTCCTTGCTAAAAATGGGGTTGAAGGCTTAATTTTTTTAATTTTAGGGGGATTCACCAGCTAATATACATTTTGCCCTATTTAAAATTGGTCAACACCCCGTAAATTGCCCAAATTGCCATCGCCCGCAAATAGTGACTCGCCCGAAAAGTTCCCCCCGCCGTAATCGCTTCCGGCGTGCGAAACTGCAACCCATTCTGATAAATCTGTTTCACCACCGCATCCGTCAATTTAAACGCTTTCTCCTCCATTCCCATCTGTACCAAAAAAGCCGCCAACCCAAAATTAATCCCCGTCCAAACTTCCAAAGGATGAGTCGCATTCGGATTTTCCGGCGAACCGTTTAACATTACCCCATTCGCCGCACCGAACTCGCCATCGTTGAACTTCAAAAAGCAAGAATCGTACACAGTTTCTAGAGCGCTGGCTGCACATTCCGGCGGCACAATATCCGGCAATCCTAACAGTTTTGCGTAAAATTGACCGCACAGTTGGTCGGCCATCACCACTTCGGAATTACTCTCGCTGTCCAAACGGTAATATTGACCGTTCCACAGTTTTTCTTGATAGCTCGGTCTTGCTTGTAACAGCCAACTGTGATATAATGCTATCTTTGCTTGAGGGTTAGGAATTATCTCCGGTGCTGCATCTTCCAAAATTTCGCCGATCGCGATCGCAGCCTCCAGCGCCGCCAACCACAAACCCCCGCAATACGCACTTATTCCCCGCATTTGCCAGTCATCAAACGTCTGATCCGGTGCTCCTGAATTCTCAGGAATTCCGTCCCCATCCTCATCAAAAGTTTTCAGATAAGCCAAAGCCTCAACAATTGCCGGCCAACACTCTTGCAGAAACTCACAATCTGTGCCACCCGTCAACAGGAAATCCCGATAAACCTGCAACACAAAATCGCAAGGCAAATCCTTCCACAAATTGCAATCTTGATAGCTAGTATAATTCGTTTTCTCCCAAGGATGTTCGTTAGGAGCACCCAAATCGTGTGGAGTCGCACCGACAGCTTTTCTAATAGCCGAAGCTTGATTCCAGCCAATAATTCTCGGCGTATCGTCTCCTGCAGAAATTGCCCTAGCGAACGCTAAAACCACCGACTTTTCCAAATCAGGCCACAGCATCAACAAAGCAAAAGAACCGTAAAGCCGCACGTCCAAACTTTCGTACCAGCGATAATCAATGCACTCCAAAACCGCAAATTGGCCCTTCGGATCGCGTTCGTCAGCGGCACTCCACAGAGTACCGCCGTCTGTGAGGGCGTATAACTCGTTAAACAGCGCCATTTTAAAACAGTCTGACAAATCTTTACGTTCTAAAATGGGTTTTTGCCAAGCTTCAATATTTTCGCGCCAAGTATCCGAATGCTTCATTGCAGTGCGAATAATTGGCCAAGCATTTTTGCCGTTGCGGCCAAAGAAATCCGTATAGCGGCGGTAGTACAAAACTCCCGATGCAAACTCAGTAACGGGCAAATCCCAAGCTATAATAAAGGGAATTTTGCGAGTTTTTCCCGGCCGAATAGTAAAGCGAACTGCGATCGCACAAGCCAACTGTTCTCCGGCTGCTGCGGCTGTCTCATCTTTGTCATCCAACAAGAAACCTTCTGCAGAAAAGTTGCGCCAAATATCGTCACCGTTCCCCGCCGGGTTCCAACGAGTTTGATAGAATACTTCTACCGCTGGATTAGTAATAGTTGCGATCGCCCATTGTCCCTCCCCCTCTTGCGGTTCGTCATCAGCAGTCAACCGCGTCATCACGCAACCGATTCGGTGAAAATCTTCCACCAACAAATTCAAATTTCCGGCACTTTCTCCCCACCGGGGTTGATAGTCATAAAATGGACTACCATCATCTCGAACCATCACTTTCGGCGACTTGTTGGCATTAGTAAACCAACCAACAATATTCTCCCAAGTCAGCATGATGCTGAGAGTAATCGGCGCATCTGTAGGATTGTGCGCTACCCATTCAAACATGGCTACTGGGTAACTGCTTTCCTGATAATTGTTCGGCAAAATTGGCGAAAATTGCTCGCAGCTTAATTGAGCATGAAACACATTTTCGTATACAAACCAACTGCGCGGATACAAAGCATGATAACTCCCAGAATTTGACTCTTCTCTTCTTCCTTCTTTTGGATACCATTTCCAATTCGATAAACTGCCATCAACAGGCGGTTCAGTGGACAGTGCAAAAGCTTGTTTTTTGCCTTGAGTTTCTTCAAAAACACTGAACTGACAAGCGGGCAAACTGCGAAAAATGTGCTCGCCGCCGTCAATGTGCCAGAGGTTGAAGTCGCCGCGGGACGATCGCCCGATGCAGCCGGCACCGAACCCGCCCAGAGGCATTCCGTGCCAGGGCCCGTCGTCGAGATTGCTGGCGTAGCGGACTGTATAGGGATTTTCCCAACCGAGGCCGATGGGACGTTTCCAGGTGTACGGGGGGATGTTTGGATTGGATGTGCGATCGTTATTCATGTCATCAATTTTAGCGCTCGATCGAGCTTGACAATTTTTTTATTTAATTTTAAACTTTTATCGCTCGAACAAATCCCGATTTTTCCTAAGATTGTTGACTGTTGATTGTTGACTATCAAGCAATTGGTTTCAGGTTCGCCGGCTTCATCAATTCTCCAATCTAAAATCTAAAATCTAAAATCGCTTGGTCGATCGCCTAACGGGGAAGAATATCATCTAGGCGAATTTGCCAGGTCTTTAACAGAGGAGAAATAATCGGTTGACCGAGGCGAAATTGTTGCTGCGCGTACTCTTCGTCAATCAGTTCGCAAACAGTGACAGTAGGTTGTTTCGGTTTGCCGATAAAAACCGCGCCCCCCAATCCGCGATAATCGACTATCCAATATTCGGGAATTCCTAAAAGAGCGTATTCTTCAACTTTCCGCGCGTAATCAGTTTCCCAGTTAGTGCTGACAACTTCTACCACCAATTTAATAGATCCTCCCAGCGCAATCACAGGTTCTCTTTCCCAAAGAGGTTCGCTGACAATAGCAGTTTCATCTAATACGACAATATCGGGAAGGCGGGCGGTAGCTGCGTCTGAAAATGGACGGATCAAACAAGTGCGGGGAATGAACCAGGGTAGTTTTTCGGCTGCGATGGCGATGCCGATTTGAGTTGCCAGTTTACCGCTGACGGTTTCGTGTGGGCCTGTGGGTGACCTGTCAACTAATTCTCCGTCAGCGAGCTCGTAGCGGAAGTTGTCACAATATCGATCGAGGAATGTTTCAAAAGTTAAGATTTTTGGCACAGTGTAAGCCATTGGAAACTAATAGTTTTTTGCTTAAAATCTTATTCTATCAACTAACCAAATCCCAACTCAGAACCTTTCCCCGCGTGAACCAAAGCCAATTTTTCGTAATGCTTAGCGTGTTCCACCAACTCGGCAGCTTCTTCCTCAGAGACATCCCGCAGGCGTTTGGCAGGCACTCCCGCAACTAGCGTGTGAGGGGGAACGTCCTTGGTGACAACAGCCCCTGCACCGACGATAGAGCCTGTTCCCACCCTCACTCCGTTCAGGACGATCGCCCCAATCCCGATCAGGCAGCCCCGTTCAATGTAAGCTGAGTGAATCACGGCTCGGTGTCCGACTGTCACGAAATCTTCCAAAACAGTCGGTTTCCCCGGATCGCCGTGCAGAATTGCTCCATCCTGGATATTGGTACTTGAGCCGATCGCAATTCGCTCTACATCCGCCCGCACCACCGCCCCGTACCAGATACTAGCGCCTGCAGCCACCTCTACCCTGCCGATCACAACAGCGCCTTCAGCGACAAAAGCCGCTTGGGACAGATCCGGCCTGGGCCAATAGGAAGGAGGTGCAGACAGAGGTTGGTTGAGATTGCTCATTAGTTGGTCGATCGTTATACTTCTAGCAGATTAGCTGGTTGTTGATACGGGATATAATAAAAGTATTTGGCAGTTTTGCAGAGAAAATATGTTGGGACGCACTACATGATCGAAGTTGCCTTGCAATACCCGATGTTTGGCCCGGAAATTCAGTGTCCCCACTGTCGCCAAACAATTCCGGCTCTAACGCTAACGGATACCTATTTGTGTCCGCGTCACGGGGCATTTGAGGCAGATCCAAAAACGGGGGAACTGGTTCACCTTCAGTCTGGGCGGCACTGGCGCCGCTGGGAGAATGAATGGTATCGCCAGCACACGCACCCGGACGGGATTCGGTTTGAAATTCACGAAGCGCTCGATCGACTGTATACTCAAGGCTACCGAGCAACTCGCGTGATCGTTGCCCAACGCTATCGGGACTTAATCAGCGCTTATTTGGAACGCAGCACGCCTTGGCGCGGTCAGTCGGAATCGCCCCGGCCGAGGTTGTACGGTTTGCCTGTGGATTTTAGCCCCGATCCTCAAGAGGACCCTTGCTGGGAAGTAATTAATTTTGATTTGGAAAAAGAGCCGGGAGTTCCGATTAGATATCCTTATTTTCGGTTGTTTGAATAGTTATTAGTCAGTAGTCAGTAGTCAGTAGTCATTAGTCATTAGTCATTAGTTATGAGTCATTAGTTAGTTCCTATTCCTAATGCCCAATGCCCAATGCCCAATGCCCAATGCCCAATGCCCTGCGCGGGCCAATGCCCAATGCCCAATGCCCTGCGCGGGCCAATGCCCAATGCCCTGCGCGGGCCAATGCCCAATTCCCAATGCCCAATTCCCAATTCCCAATTCCCCAATCTAAAATCTAAAATCTAAAATTTAAAATCGAATGCACCACGCCTCGATTCGCACTGCTAACATTCACCGGGCGATCGCCTTTTACGAACAGTTGGGATTTACTGTGAGCGATCGCTTTACTACAGGTTACACCCTAGCCTGTTGGATGGAAGGTCTCAACGGACGCATCGAACTAATTCAAATCCCGGAACCCAAACCCGCACCGGATGCTTTCGGAGACGAGCATTATGTTGGATATTATCATTTATCTTTTGATTTAACGGAGGCGACAACTGACTTGCCTAGCTGGTTGCAGTCTCTGAAAGAACGGTTTGAGGAAGCTGCTAAAGACCAACCAAACCAGTTTCAAGCTTTGAAAGTTTTATTAGAACCGACTCAACAGGCGATCGGGCAAAATGTTTACGAAGTAGCTTTTATTGCCGATACTGATGGTTTGCCCTTAGAGTTTATCCGCCTGCTTAATTAGTTCATCACTAACGAATAGGGATAATCATTCTCTCTCAATCGGAAACTAAGAATAGTTATTACTTTTAATCCCTAGTAACGTTCCCTATCAATTTAACAAGATTTTTATAAAAAATACTAGATTTTTAACTCAAAATCTAGTATTTTTTTATTTTTGACTATAATATGAATATCTATTCATACAATCAGGTATTGAGATAAACCCAGGAAAAACCATGCAAAAAGCAAAATCGAGCAATTCCGGCTGCTGTAGTTGCAGTCATGAGGACGACCACCAGGAACACAGCCAGGAGAATCATAACCAAAACCACAACGTCGGAGATTTTAACCTGAATCAAGAACTGGTTCCTGTGATATTGGTTGTTGTACTATTTGTCGGCGGTTTAATTTTTGAAGAAAAACTGCACAACACGCCCTATTCTATAGGTGAATATCTGGTTTTTATCCCAGCCTATCTTTTAAGCGGATGGAATGTTTTAACCAGTGCGGGTCGCAATATTCTGCGAGGTCGATTTTTTGATGAAAATTTTTTAATGACTATAGCAACACTCGGCGCTGTCGCTATTCACAAACTCCCTGAAGCAGTCGGGGTGATGTTGTTTTTCAAAATCGGAGAACTTTTTCAAGAATTTGCCGTAGGGCGATCGCGTCAATCGATCCGATCGCTTTTAGAAATTCGCCCAGACAGCGCCAACCTCAAAGCAAAGGGTGAAATCAAAAAAGTTGCACCAGAAATAGTAGCTGTCGGCGATATCATCCTTGTCAAACCGGGAGAAAAAATTCCCTTAGACGGTGAAATTATAGACGGCAACTCTCAGATTGACACATCTGCACTAACTGGAGAATCAGTACCTCGAACCGTGAAAGTTGGAGAAACAGTTTTAGCAGGAACAATTAACCAGACAGGAGTTCTCACCGTCAAAGTTACCAAACTCTTCGGTGAATCTTCAATATCCCGCATTCTAGAATTAGTAGAAAATGCCAGAAGCAAAAAAGCTGAAACTGAGAAATTTATCACCAAATTTGCCAGCTACTACACGCCCTTTGTAGTATTTGCATCGCTAGCAGTGGCTCTAATTCCCCCTTTGTTCATTTCAGGAGCAACTAATGCAGACAGATTTTTATGGGTTTACCGCGCCCTAGTCTTGTTAGTCATTTCCTGCCCTTGCGGATTGGTGATTAGCATCCCTCTCGGATACTTTGGGGGAATTGGCGGTGCAGCCAAGGGCGGTATTTTGGTTAAAGGCTCGACTTTTTTAGATACCCTGACAGCAGTCAAGACAGTTGTTTTAGACAAAACAGGAACTTTGACAAAAGGAGTTTTTAAAGTAGCACAAATTGTGCCTAAAAATGGTTTTCACGAAACAGAGTTGATGACAATAGCTGCTAAAGTAGAATCTCAATCAAATCACCCAGTCGCGAAATCTATTATTGAAGCTTACGGCGGAAAGATAGATTCATCGGATGTGAAAGATTACGAAGAAATAGCGGGACACGGCATTCGAGCAAAAGTAAATAATCAAATTGTGCTTGCGGGAAATGACCGTTTGCTCCACCGAGAAAAGATCCCTCACGATGTCTGCAATGCTGAAGGTACTGTCGTCCATTTAGCGGTAGACAACCGCTACGCTGGCTACATTTTAATTGCTGACGAGCTTAAGGAAGACGCAGTACAGGCTATTCGCGACCTCAAAAATTTAGGTGTTGAGCGAATCGTGATGCTAACAGGAGATAATCAAGCTGTAGCCGATAGTGTTGCGAGAAAGCTCGGTTTAGATTCCTATTTAGCTGAGTTATTACCCGAAGAAAAAGTAGAGGCGATCGAAAAACTGATCTCCCAATCTAAAAAAGGCGATAAAATTGTCTTCGTCGGGGATGGAATTAATGATGCACCCGTGCTTGCTAGGGCTGATGTGGGCATAGCGATGGGGGGTTTGGGCTCCGATGCGGCGATCGAAACTGCCGATGTTGTGATTATGGCAGATGCACCGTCCAAGGTGGCTGAAGCCATCCAAATTGCCCGAAAAACTCACAATATTGTTTGGCAAAATATCATTTTTGCCATGTTAGTCAAAGGCATATTTATTGCTTTGGGTGCTTTTGGGTTAGCTACAATGTGGGAGGCAGTCTTTGCCGATGTTGGGGTGGCTTTAGCAGCTATTTTCAATGCGACTAGAGTTTTAAGATAGAGTGTTCGCAGGGCGGGCATTGCCCACCTTACCCCACAATTGAGACATACATTTTGAGGTCAAAAATACTATGCGTCGTCAACGTTCTCAGCCTTGGATTCACCGCTATTCTCGTCCCATCACGGCAGGAATTGCCTCGATAGGGGCTGCGATCACTGCTTATCTAACAGTGGTCAAGTTATCCAACGGAACTGCAGTTTGTCCGATCGAAGGCTGCGATATCGTGCTTTCGAGTCCCTATGCCTATGTCTTTGGTTTGCCTCTTTCTTTGTTCGGTTTTTTGGGCTATTTGAGCATGATAGTTTTTGCCGTAGCTCCCCTACTTGTTAATCCCGCAGAACAGAAGAGTCTCCGCTCTAAGTTAGAGTCTTGGACGGGACTATTTCTGTTTGCTGGTAGCACAGCTATGACGATTTTCAGCGGCTATCTGATGTATGTACTGGCTGTTGATATCAAAGCAGCTTGTATTTACTGTATTGCGTCTGCTTTGTTTGCAACTAGCTTGTTTGTCTTAGCATTAATCGGTCGCGAATGGGATGATATCGGGCAACTATTTTTTATAGGAATTCTGGTGTCTATGTTAGTGCTGATTTCCTCTCTCGCTCTTTATGCCGATGTCAATAATCTCGGTACAGCTAAGGAAACAAGTATGAATACCACAACATCTTCTGGTACTTCAGAAATTGCTTTAGCCCGACATTTAAAAAGAGTGGGAGCTAAAATGTACGGCTCTTTTACCTGCGATCGCTGTCAGATGCAGAAGGAAAGTTTTGGCAAAGAAGCGGCTCGCATTATCAATTATATCGAGTGCAATCCGCAAGGGAAAAATGCTCGCCGCGATCTTTGCGAAGCTGCCAAGATTCAGGGTACTCCTACTTGGGAAATTAATGGTAAGTTTTACCCAGGGCAAAAATCTTTGCAGGAGTTAGCTGATTTATCAGGTTATCAGGGAACTCGCGAATTTAAAAACCTCTCAAATCAGGAACGGTGACAAGAGTGATTTTTGGCGATCGACCTAAATCATAGTCGATCGCACGCATCTCGGTTAATTTGCTGGTTTTGAGTCAAGTGATTCTCAGTTTGCAATTACCCTTTGCAGTAATTCCCTTGGTAATGTTTACCTCGAACCAGCGCTTAATAGGAGAGTTTGTGAATCCATTGTGGCTGAAAGCGGTAGCTTGGTTAGTGGCTAGTATTATAGTAGGATTAAATAGGGCTTGCTGAATAATCGATCGCAAATCAATAACAACAGCGATCGATATATTCAAGCTCGGTTAAAGATAAATTTTTTCGGTATCGATTGCCCCAAATTATAATTGGGGATTATCTCCTACTCAAAATTAGGTGTTCTTTTTCCAAATAGACATAAAAACATCCAAAAAAACCGACGCCACCAGGCAGAAAGGTTCCCAACTAAAAAAGGGATAGCAATAGCTGTTTGTGAAGTATTATCAAGTTTTGTCATCACTCGATTGAGACCGAATCTTCGTTTCCCTAACCCGAATTTGCCCTCAATAGGATTGCGAATTCTATCATATTCCAACGCTTGCCTCTTTTTTTATTTGCTGACATGGGATGGCGGTCTTCCTAGGGGTAGCCCACTGATTCTAATTCCTTTTTCATGACGCCAAGCTCGGTTCTCTCTTGTACGATAAATTCGAGCCGCATGAACTGATTCAGGATAGTATCCTGTGAATCTATAATAAGCTTCTACTTGGGCTTTTAAGTCCCCTGATTCGTTAAAGCTATCCCAGCTTATTCGGTTTAAAAATACATATCCTTCAAAATAGCTAGCTGATAATTTAGCTCCAAAATCTACGCTTGTTCCGGCTTTTTCTCTGACTATAGGACGGATATGGGGTTGGCTTAGACTTACTATTCTATGCTCAATACTCTGTTTATTGTCATCAAATAACAATTGCTGTTGGCGATAGACTTCTGTGAGGACTAGCAAAGTTTTATATTGCTTTTTATTCAGACCTTCTAGGGTCGCGTCTAAATCGATTAGCTCTTCAATATGAGCGAGGTTTCTTTTGATGTATTGAAGTTGTTTTTTAATTGCCTGTCTTCTTTTGTTGCGCGTGGCTCGTCTTTGTTTCGCTACTACTAAGTAGTCTTTTCTGGCTAGATTACGGTAGGTTCTTGGTTTTTGAGTGGTTTTTTCTTTAATTTGTTTATACAGAATGTATATGATTTTTTCTGTATGAATTCTGGCTCTGTTTAATAGTCCTAAGTCGGTCGGATAACTAATATCGGCTGGAGCGCAGGTTGCATCTATGATTAATTTTCTGCAATTGGGTGATTCTTTTTTGGCGTCCAAATCTTTTTTTTAGGGTTAAACTGGGCTGATAGAGCGGATTTTTTAACCCTTCGTTCCTTGACTTTATTAATTAGGTTCTGGCTAATTAGTTGCCGAAAATGAACTAATAGAGATGGGTCAAAGGTAGCTCGTTACTGTAGTTTGATTGACCAATAAAGTATTGTAGATAGGGGTTTTCCCGGATCTGTTCTACTGTGAGGCGATCGCTAATTTCCAGTTTTTCTTTGATGATTAATGCTCCCAATGCCGTCCGATATGATGCAAGCTGGTGCGCCCTTTTCTGTGGAAGTTTTCAGCATAAGCTGTTCAGCATTTAAATTTTTTGCCTGAAAGCCAGGGTGCAAGGAGTCTAGGCTTCAAAAATCCCAATTTAAATGCGTATCAGCTTATTCTGCTTCAAAATCTGACCACGGAATTAGTTCGGCCATTTTTACCCAACGGTTGTCTGATGACAACCTTCCTCCAAAAGGCAGTTCAAACTCGGATGGGAGACTTGAGGCAAGCTCAGCTTTTATGTACACGAGCGCACTGGGTGATGCAAGGGTTTTGTACTATTTTATCTCTTTATCTTGCACACTTTTCTTGATCGCACGATCGCATAACCAGGCCGTGTAACCTTTCTGCACTTATCCAGCAAGCCCTACTTAGGAATGAAAAATAAATAAGGTGACTAATAGAGCAATAGTTTACGTTGGATCAAGGCTTCTGGTTTAATTGTGCAAGTTATTGATTTTTGATTCCTAAGTATAGCCTAGACTCCAAGAGAGAGCCCGAACAAATAACAATGTTTAAAATAAAGATAGCAGAATATTTAAAAGTATAAAAAAAAACTAGAACGATTACAGGCATGGTTTTGAGACGAGAGTGAATTTAGTTTAAGAGTCACCGAAAGAAATAACTGGTATAAAAAATGCAGCCTAGAAAATGTTAAACTGAACTGAAAAAAAGGCAGAGTTAATGTAATAATAGCAGTGAAAATTCAGATATTAAATGTGGTATGATCACTCAAAAAACAATGCATTAATATAATTGTTATTAAATGCTAAAACTCTTTAATGAAGAGCTAATTAATGAATAGTATCAGCAGGAATCATGCCTAAAAGTTGGGCAAAAAAAAGAAAAAATAGTAATAAGTTTTGATAATGCTAGTTGTCATAAGAAAGAAGAGCACCTCAAAAAAAATGAAACTGAAATGCCTAATCTATATTGATATTTTATTCTCCCCGAATACAGTCGCGACCCTAACTCAATTAAATTAGTATGGCATTCGAGAAAAGAATATATTTTCCATCGACTTTTTACATCAATTGAAGAGCTAGAGTATTTATTGCATAGCTTTTCAATTGAAGGACAATTAATAATTAAACGGGAGCTAAGAATCAAAAACAAGGGTAATGCTTGTATCACAGTTTAAATGTGCAATAGCTTATGAGTAGAGCCTACTATGCAGCTTTCATTCAAGCGCGAAACTATTTACGGGATAGCCAAGGACTTTCTATTCCAAAGACAGGAGAAGCTCATCGATACGTTCAGCAACAATTCGCTGTCAGTGCCGATCGCACTCGCAAGAAAATAGCATAAAATTTGAGGTACTTGCGAAGCTATCGCGGAAAAGTAGATTAGGATGATGCAGTACCTGGATTATCCGGTATTGCATTAAGAGCTATTGGAATTCCGAAAAAGTAAGCTCGGATTTGAGTAGTTTGTAAGCATAGATGGGAGGGTTAGAATATATGATTATCGCTCCTAAAAATGTGCCGTAAGTTACCGGTTCCAAGTACCCTGAGCAATTCAACGCTGCTGTTTTGGGGAGAGTTGAAAAACGCTTGGGCGATGCTGCTGGATTGCAAAATTTTGGGGTAAATCTGGTTAGACTTGGGCCGGGAACTTGTTCTGCTCTCAGGCATTGGCACAGCCGGCAAGATGAGTTAATCTATGTTCTGTAAGGGGAAGTTACTCTGATTACAAATTCGCGAGAGCAAGTGCTGAAACCGGGTATGGCGGCGGGTTTTCCGGCGGGGGACGCAGATGGGCATCATTTAGTCAACCGCTCTAATGCAGATGTTGTTTATCTCGAAATTGGCGATTCCCTTCGGGATAGCTTCGCTTCACGCACTGATGGTGATTGGGCTAATTATCCCGATGATGATTTAATTGCCAAAGCTAGCGGTAATGCTTGGATTTTTACGCACAAAAACGGCTAGATTTATGAGAGATTTATGAGGATTAAAAATTTATGAGTCAAGTGAATCTTTGGACTTCGGCGGAACACGCTTTGTGGTATCTTGCTAAAGCTGATGGAATTCCTCACCGCACTGAAGGTGAAGCGGTTTTGTTGGAGGAAGTGCCGAAAAATGTTAAGCGAATTCTGGATGTGGGCACGGGAGACGGACGGTTGCTGGGTCTGCTTAAGTGCGATCGACCAAATGTTGAATGTGTGGCGATCGACTTTTCGCCGACAATGCTGGAAAAAGCCAGAATTCGCTTTGCTGATGACCAGAATGTCACGGTAATCGAGCACAATTTTGATGAATCGCTACCAGATTTGGGCAAGTTTGATGCGGTTGTTTCTAGTTTTGCGATTCATCATGTAGCAGACGATCGCAAACGTTCGCTTTACACTGAGATTTTCGAGCTTTTGGAACCGGGAGGCATTTTTTGCAATTTGGAGCACGTAGCGTCCGCAACTCCCGCTTTACACGATAAATTTCGAGAGGCGCTGGGTATTAGTCACGAACCCGAAGATCCGTCTAATAAATTGCTTGATGTGGAAACGCAATTGCGCTGGTTTAGAGAAATTGGTTTTACAGATGCAGACTGTTATTGGAAGTGGCGGGAACTCGCTTTATTAGTTGGGGCGAAAGCTGACTCATAGTAGTAAGTTGTGCATTGCACACCCTACTTAATCGCGAAATCTAACAATAATGGTTGGATTTTTACGCATAAAAACGGCGAAATTGATGAGGATTAAAAAATAATGAGTCAAGTCAATCTTTGGACTTCTGAGGAACACGCTTTGTCGTATCTTGCTAAGGCTGATAGCGTTCCTCAGCGCACTGAAGGTGAAGCGGTACTTTTGGGGGAAGTGCCGAAAACTGTCAAGCGAATTCTAGATGTGGGTACGGGAGACGGGCGTTTGTTGGGTTTGCTAAAGTGCGATCGCCCGAATGTTGAATGTGTGGCGATCGACTTTTCACCTACAATGTTGGAAAAAGTTAGAACTCGTTTTGCTGATGACAACAATGTTACGGTAATCGAGCACAATTTTGATTACTCGCTGCCGGATTTGGGCAAGTTTGATGCAGTTGTTTCTAGTTTGGCAATTCACCACGTAGAAGACGATCGCAAACGTTCGCTTTACACCGAAATTTTCGAGCTTTTGGAACCCGGAGGCATTTTTTGCAATTTCGATCACGTAGCGTCCGCAACAGAGGCTTTGCATCAGAAATTTCTAGAGGTGGTCGGTATGGGCGATCGACCAGACGATCCCTCTAATAAATTGCTGGATGTGGAAACGCAATTGCGCTGGTTTAGAGAAATTGGTTTTGAGGATGCAGACTGTTATTGGAAGTGGCGGGAACTCGCTTTATTAGTTGGGGTGAAACCAGTTTAGCTGCGGATAAGGACACGGCAGTTCCGCGTTCTTTTAAAATTGGAAACAGTCAATCAAAGTCGATACTAGCCGTGTCTAATAACGAACCTGCGCCACACTTGCACCTCCTTTCTAGCTTTGAAGCGGGATGGGATGGTTTGAATCTCATCTACGAGCTAGAACCTGCTGACGAAATGCCGGAAACAGATTTAGAACACCACTTTATCATGATTTCTGAAAATGATTTTCGGGCGAGTTTTATGTTTA
Source organism: Microcoleus sp. AT3-D2 (assembly GCF_036705715.1). Lineage (NCBI taxonomy): Bacteria > Bacillati > Cyanobacteriota > Cyanophyceae > Oscillatoriales > Microcoleaceae > Microcoleus > Microcoleus sp. AT3-D2. The sequence continues at coordinate 60,725 of NZ_JAUBVE010000034.1, forward strand.
ATGGCAGTTGGCAGCACGTAGATTATGCCAGCGGCGATATTGCTATTATTCCTGTTACTCAAACTTTTCCGAGAACATTAGTCGATCGCGAAGTTCCATTAATTGAGTTATTTCTCGAACCTGCAATGCTTGCCCGCGCTGCTTTTGAATCTGTGGATGCCGATCGCATTGAGTTAGTGCCACAATTGCAGCTACGCGACCCATTAATTCAGCATATGGGGCTAGCCTTGAAGGAAGAACTAGCAGCCGGAGGTGCAGACAGTCGCCTCTATGCAGAGTCAATGGCAACAGCGCTTTCTGTGCATTTGCTGAGGCGCTACTGTTCCTTTCAAAAGGAGATTAAAAACTATACGGGCGGATTGTGCAAGTATCAGCTCAGGCAAGTATTCAATTATATTGACGAACATTTAGACCAGAATTTAAGTTTGGAAAAACTGAGTAGTACCGTGCAGATAAGTCCGCATTATTTTGCTGGTTTATTCAAGCAATCTACAAAAGTTACACCTCATCAATATGTGATGAAATGCCGAATAGAGAGAGCAAAGCAGTTGCTGCGGCGCCGGGAGTTGACACTTGTAGAAATCTGTCACCAAGTCGGCTTTCAAAGTCAGAGTCATTTCACCAGAGTTTTTCGCCAATACGCCAAAACTACGCCAAAGGCATATAGAGATGCGCCTTGAAGGTTGGGAAGATTAGGACATTTTTGGGAAGATTGGGCAAGACAGCGGCAAAGTGCGATCGCTAAATTTAGTACCTACCGACAATTTTTTTTAAGGAGTAACCAAGGATGAAAGGTACTAAATTTGCTTTTGAAGGATGGAGCATCGTTGGTTTGTCTGCGTTGATAGTTGGCATTATGCTTGCTGTTATCTGGCTGATTCACGGTGTTGATGAACAAGGGATGCGGATGGCGATTCGAGCAACTGCTCGTACTTCGTGTATCTTATTTCTCAGTGCTTTTGTTGCTTCTGCACTTCGCAGGCTTTGGCCAACTACATTTACACAGTGGCTCTTAAAAAATCGCCGCTATTTGGGGGTATCGATGGCAGTGTCGCATACGTATCACGCGATCGCGTGGAGCGGCTTGTGGTTTGCAACCTCTGGAGCATCGCCTAAGTTTGACCCTCTGGGGATCTTAGGCTATGTCTTCCTTTTTGGGATGACTGTAACATCTTTTGAGCGATCGGCAGCATGGATAGGTCAACGAGCCTGGAAAATTTTGCACAATGCTGGAATGCACTATTTCTGGCTGGCTTTTACCTTTGAATTCAGTACCAAGATTTTCAAGTCAATGCTCGTATATTTACCTTTGACAATGTTGCTAGTTGCAGCAATTATGATTCGCCTAGTTTCTCCTAGAATACAGAGAAAATTAGTTAGTTAGGGCTTACACACTCCCACCAAAGAAACCGGGTTTTTTACCTAAGCTGCGGGCTATAACGAAGTATTTTCCTAAAAAAACCCGGTTTCTCGGTCTCGATGCGTAAGTTTTAATTAAATTAAATCTGGTACATCAGGTTTGATTCGGCGCTCGTACCAGTTCATTAGCGGGGTGGAGCTGATGCCGTGCAGAATCACAGAAAGTACGATGGTTGTAAAGGTAATCCAGGCAATTTTCTCGGCGGTTTCGCCTTTCAAACCGTCACCCAAAGCATAGGTAAGATAATAGATAGAACCGACACCACGAATTCCGAACCAACCGCAGAGCAAGCGGCTGGCGGGATGCAAAGGACTGCCGATCGTACTAATCCATGCTCCCACAGGCCGGATTAAAAAAATTAACAATCCAGCTACTAAGAGGGAGTATCCTCCATATGCCAACATAGGCTCTAGGCGCAAAAGCGAACCTAATAGTAAGATAGTTGCTACTTCCATTAATTTTTCTATGCGCTCGGTAAAGTGCAGTTGGGAAAGCGGCTTTTCTGGATTGCGGTAACTCCGCTGCACGACAATTCCTGCTACAAAAACTGCGAGAAATCCGTAGCCGTTGACTACTTCTGTGAGGGAATATGTAATCAGAATTGTGCTCAGAGCAATGAAATCTTCCATTAATTGATCTGCCGGTTGATAGCGTTGGAGTCGGCGATCGATCCAGGTGACGGCTTTAGCTACTAAAATTCCCATAACGATAGCTACGCCAATCGCCCAAATCAAGTCAACTGCCGCCCACTTCGCAAACCAGTTCGACCAGTTGTTATCTTTTAGCGCATAAATGCCGAAATAAACAAAGGGAAAAGCTAAAGCATCGTTTAAACCCAGGGCTATTTCGTTCTAGACAGTAGGCAGGGTTTAGGTTTAGAGTTTAGAAGTCGGATTCACCCTAACTTATG
>NZ_JAUBVE010000035.1:0-60961 GCF_036705715.1 Microcoleus sp. AT3-D2
CTTAAATGGCTTAATTGGTAGACCGCCAAAAACTGCACAACAAGTATAAATACTTATTGCAAAAGTGACATGCTCCCACGAGTTTCCATGTTTTTACATTCCTTAACAATGTTCGCTTCTCATGGTAGCGACCTAATTTCTGCTTTGCTATCTGTCTCTAGGCTCAAGATACACACAAGTCTAAAGGAGGATTTTGAAACAAAAAATAAAGTGTTAACTTTTGTTGCGCGAGATTTTTCAGCGATCGCCTGGATCTCTGAATACTATATACAACTGGAAGTTGAGATTGCTGCTGTGAAAAGCCCGATCGCGCTGCAGCGACAAACAACGGCGCTTTTGACTCTTCAGTAGATTTCAGATTTGAGATTTACTCCACAGATGAATCTGGAAGCTCTAAAATTTTGGCAGACTCACGACTGTTGTCGGAAAGCAAGTATCCGTTTTTGATCTCGCCCCGACTCAATCCGCGAAATCCTAGAAGCAAGAAAATTTAGTAAATTTCAACTGAAAAGCCGAACACGATCGCCCTTGAGTTAACTAAAATAAGAGATAAATAGATCGATCGGGAGAAACAGTTATCGAAACCATCTACGGCAATCTTCAAGGTTTAAAGTCCAGCCAGCTCAAGCAACTCGAAAAGCTTTACCACCAGCGACTACCGGGCGATCGCATCACCACTGCAGAATTCGCCCAGCGCGTCGCAGCCATCAGCACGGAAATAGACAAACCAATCTGCACCTACATCAACCGTCGCGGACAAGTAATTCGTGTCGGCGTGGGTACACCCCGGCAAACGCAGATTGCGCCCCTAGAATTGCCCCGCTACGGGGGAGGTCGCCTCAGCGGCATTCGCTGCATCGCCACTCACCTGAAGCCAGAAACCCCAAGCGAAGCAGCCCTCACAGCAATGGCAATTCAGCGCCTGGATGCCCTGGTTTGGCTGACACTGACCGGCGGAGGATTTCAGCGCCGGGGGGGCGGTGCGACTGGTTACATCCAAGAAGCTTATCTCGCTCACTTGATACCCCAGGGAGACCAGCCAAATTTTGAGTTTTCTGTTTTGAGCGCTCAGTTAGAACCAGATTCAACTGATGAAATAGAAGAGCCTTCAATTCAAAAGTCACTAATTCAAACTCCACACTTTCCCTGGAAAATATCAGAACCGCTGAATTTGGACGAACTCGCCGACCAAGACTTTCTGGATTTGGTGGAAGGGCTCGAAGCAGAGTTTGAAGCAGAGTTTGTCGCTAAGCAGGTCGATGCAGACCAAGACAAAGTGCTGCTGGTAGGTGTAATGACTCAGCACATGACTCAGTTGGAGTTTGAGGACGGGCTCGCAGAAATCACGCGGCTGGTTGAAAGCGCCGGGGGTCAGGTACTGCAAACAGTGCGCCAAAAACGATCGCGCCCCCATCCGCAGACAGTCGTTGGCGAAGGCAAAGTTCAGGAAATTTCCCTCACCGCTCAGACGATTAGTGCTAACCTCGTGGTATTTGATCGCGACCTGGCCCCCGCACAAATACGGAACTTGGAAACTCAGATAGGTCTTCGCGTTGTCGATCGAACAGAGGTAATTCTCGACATCTTTGCCCAAAGAGCTCGATCGAGCGAGGGTAAATTGCAAGTCGAACTCGCTCAGCTAGAGTACGCCCTGCCCCGGCTCAGAGGTCGCGGTCAGGCAATGTCGAGACAGGGTGGCGGCATCGGTACCAGAGGCCCTGGGGAAACCAAGCTAGAAACCGAACGGCGGACGATCGCCAAACGCATTTCTCGATTGCAGCAAGAAGTAAATCAACTGCTGGCGCACCGCTTTCGGCTGCGACAGAACCGCCATCATCACGATGTACCCTCAGTGGCGATCGTGGGCTACACCAACGCGGGTAAATCGACTCTGCTCAACCTGCTCACAAATTCCGAAGTCTATGCCGCCGACCAGTTATTTGCCACCCTCGACCCCACAACTCGACGGTTGACCATTCCCGGCGTCACCGGGGAACCCCTGTCGATCGTCCTCACAGATACAGTGGGCTTTATTCGCGAACTGCCTCCCGCCTTGATCGACGCTTTCCGGGCTACCCTCGAAGAAGTCACTGACGCCGATGCTTTGCTGCATCTGGTCGATCTCTCCCATCCCGCGTGGCAGAGCCAAATTCGATCGGTCATGAATATTTTGACAGATATGCCCGTAACTCCCGGGCCAGCCCTTGTAGTTTTTAACAAAATCGATGCCGTAGATGGAGAGACTCTCGCCCTCGCCCGAGAAGAATTTCCTCAAGCAGTATTTATTTCGGCGGCCAAAGGTTTGGGGATGGAAACTCTCCGCGACAGACTAGCTCAGCTCATTCAATACGCCCTCTACCCTCGGTAAATACTTAAATATTTCTTTTGAGTAGTTGACATGGGGGAATATACGTACATATACTGAGGACAGATCTAGTTGAACTATGAGATTATAAAAGAGTAGTCAGATTGTGCATGGCAAAGTACAATACAGCAGCTCTATTTTGCGATCGGTTAAATAAATAATTTCCGGAGGCCCCGGTCAAGGTAAAAACACTCTTTGTTAATGGCTGTAACGGCTGTTGGTTCAGAGGTTGCAAAAAGATGTTGCTTCACTCTGGCCCAACCACGGTACGCGACGTCAATGTAAAAGAGAATAATATTATTAAAGTGTTTGGGCACTCACCTCAAGCGCTATACTATCTTTTACAGACGTCCGCGAGAAAATACATCCATTTATTGTTAGAACTCTAAAATCCTTGCCCGTCGTACAGCGCTAATCTCTAGGACTATTTCTATTTTTTGATTTTACCACTGATTTTACCACTGTTTAACTAAATAGTTATGTGTACGCCACTGGCAAAACTAGCAATTGGACTCTCTGCCACAATGGCAACAGCGTTTTACTATCTAGCTGCCGCCCCTCCGGCAGCAGCACAAGTAGATGTGTGTGGGCCTGGAAATTATTCTACTGCCTGTGCCCCCAGCCCGGCACCAACACCACCGCCATTACCCGAACCGCCATTACCCGAACCGCCGGCGACCCAGCCGAGTTTGTCCCAAATATACACAGGCACACCTTCGAGAAACTCAACTGCTATTCCTGAACCGGGTACTGCGATCGCAGTCCTACTGACAGGTGCAGGAATGATCTGTTCGTGCAGAAAGCGAAACAAGCAGGTTGGTTCGCAGCGCTAGGCAGGCTGATGACCAACCTGTTTGCCTTTACAATGTCTCCGTTTTTTTGAGCGTGGGTATTTGTTTACTTAAATTTATATAAGAAATAAAAAATTGTATAAAAAATAACTTGACACCTCGCTTGTGCGCTGCAAATAGAGCCGGATGTTGAAGGAAGAAAGCGATAGCGACTTCAGCCAGGGTAAAAAAAAGGAAGAAGGCAAATGCACTTGCCGGCAAGGGTTTCAGCAATGAATAACCTCCGGTGTAAAAGATAAGGTTGCTATATAAAATAAAAATTAAAATATAAAAATTAAAATAAGATTGGTTAAGATCAATCCTTCGGACAGTTTTTTATAGGCAACCGTAGAATAAGGGTTTCAAGGCTCCAAGGCAAGTTTGCTACCAACGCAAAATCGAGGGTTTCAGCCTAGGAACTAAAAACAGTCCGCACTAGGGTTAAGATTACAATTAAAAAATATTGTTATTGCTTGAGCGTCCATGACCCCTAAAGTAGAAATTTACACTTGGAGAACCTGCCCGTTTTGCGTTCGTGCCAAAGCACTGCTAAAGCGAAAAGGGATTGATTTTACAGAGTACGCGATCGACGGAGATGAAGCAGCACGAGCTCAAATGAGCGATCGAGCCAACGGAGGCCGCACCCTCCCACAAATATTCATTAACGACCAACACATAGGTGGTTGCGACGAAATCCACAAACTCGATGCTCTAGGCCAGCTAGACCCCCTGCTAGCAGCAAAATGAGGCATTCCCTGTCGAATTTTCCGTTAGCCCAAATTTTCCGGCGACCAATTCTTAATTTTAATTGACAATGAAATTTGCATTCATCATCGATCCCCTCGCGCGACTAATTCCAGGACACGATACCAGCGTAGCGCTGATGGAGGCAGCTCAAGAGTTGGGTCACGAAGTGTGGGCGACTCAAGCCAACGAACTAAGCGTCATCGGCGGCAAAACCTGGGCAATACTCAGTCGGGTAGCCCTCACCCCAGTAAAAGTGGTAGATGGACGCTGGGAGGCGGCTCAGATCTGGTACGAGGTGGAACAGCCTACATTGCAGCCACTCGAAGCAATGGACGCAGTATTCATGCGGACAGACCCCCCAGTCAACGTTCCTTACCTTTACGCTACTTACCTTCTAGACGGCATCGATCCGGCTAAAACTTTGGTAGTTAACAGTCCCAAAGGATTGCGGGCGGCGAATGAAAAGATGTATGCTTTGCAATTTGAAGGAGCGATCCCGGAGACAATTGTTTCTCAAAACAAGCAGGTAATTCGGCAATTTGTTGAGAAAAAAGGAGCGGCAGTTCTTAAACCCTTGGGCGGCAAAGCTGGCGAGGGGATTTTGTTTCTGGAAGCGGACGATCGCAATCTCAACTCCCTGGTCGAAATTAGCACTCAACAAGGGCAAATTCCAGTGATGGTTCAGACTTATCTGCCGGAAGCAAAAGAGGGAGACAAGCGGATAGTGCTGTTGAACGGCAAGCCGATCGGTGCTATCAACCGTATTCCCACTGGCAATGAATTTCGCGGCAACATGGCCGTCGGCGGCCGAGTCGCAAAAACCGAAATTACCGATCGCGAACTGCAAATTTGCACTCAGTTAGAACCAGTGCTGCAACGGGACGGACTGTACTTTGTTGGCATTGATATCATTGGCGGTTATCTCACAGAAGTTAATGTCACCAGCCCTACAGGGATCAGAGAAATTGACTTGTTTGACGGCGTTAGTTTGGGAAAACAAGTAATTGAATGGGTAGTTAGTCATTAGTCATTAGTCATTAGTCATTAGTCATTAGTCATTGGTTATGAGTTATTAGTCATTAATTAGTCGTTATTAGTTATGAGTTATTTGTCATTAGTTATTGATCGCCGCTAACAACTAACAACTGCCAACTAACAACTGCCAACTACCAACTGCCAACTATCCACTGCCAACAGTCAACAGTCAACAGTCAACAGTCAACAGTTAACAATTATTAAATTATGTCAAAAATTGGCGTTGCAGTAGTCGGTACAGGTTTCGGTCAAAAAGTGCACCTTCCAGGATTCCAGGCACATCACCGAACAGAGGTTGTGGCTGTTTACCACCGGAATTTAGACAAAGCAAAGGCGATCGCCTCTACCCACAATATCCCCTATGCTTGCAACTCGATCGCCGATATAGTAGCGATCCCAGAAGTGGCGGGCGTCAGCATTTCCACACCGCCATTTTTGCATTATGAAATGGCAAAAACCGTTTTGGAAGCAGGCAAGCATTTATTATTAGAAAAACCCACCGCCCTGACAGCAAATGAAGCCAGGGAACTTTACCGATTGGCAAACAACGAATCTCAAACCGATTTTAAAAATGGTGGTTCGAGAGCAATTGCCACAATGGACTTTGAGTTTCGCTTCATCCCCGCATGGCAAATGCTAGCAGAATTATTGGCAGCAGAATATGTGGGAGAAAAGCGTTTAATTAAGATTGACTGGCTGGTGTCGAGCCGCGCTGATGCGAGTCGCCCTTGGAATTGGTACGCGCAAAAAGAGCGAGGGGGCGGAGTTTTGGGCGCGACAGGTTCTCACGTTTTTGATTATATTAGCTGGCTGTTCGGCCCGCCGCAGAGGCTTTCTGGGCAATTAATTACAGGAATTTCGCGGCGGCCAGATCCGAATGATTCGGGAAATTTAAAATTAGTTGATGCAGATGATTCTTGCACCTTGATGTTGGAATTAGCAGGGGGAACTCCTTGTCAAGTTTGTTTGAGTTCGGTTACTTATCAAGGGCGGGGACACTGGGTGGAAATATACGGGAGTAAGGGTACGTTGGTATTGGGAAGCGACAACCAGCAAGATTACGTCCACGGATTTCGCTTGTGGGGTTCCCAAGGTGGAGAACCTTTAGCTGAAATCAAAATTCCTCAAAGATTGGAGTTTCCTCAAGTTTATCCAGACGGGAGGATTGCACCGTTTATTCGAGTAGTAGATAGGTGGGTAGAAGCAATAGATGCGGGCCAATCTTTGATACCGTCCCTCAGAGAAGGGGTTTACTCGCAGTTGTTGATGGATTTGACCCAGGAGTCGAATGCTACGGGAACTTGGGTAGATTTACCTAATATAGATAAATTTTTGGGCACTAAGTAAAAGTAAAAACTCCCAAAGGAATCTCTCGCACTCGATCGCACCCCAAACCCGATAAACTACAAATAGAGAAACTCAATTCAACCCTATATCCAGAGTCGGTAGTTGTGAATGGCGCGCCCTGAAAGTCCTTGCCTCAGTATAGCGATCGCTCGCCTGAGAACCGCTGGGGCAAACCATTTTGCCACTTGGGTTCTACAAGCTCCTTATCCCAGCGGGTACGTTCACCACGACTGTATGTGGCCCGATACCCTCTCCCAATCTTGGAAAGCTTGGCAGGAAATGTTTTCGCCCTCCGGGACAATTCACGAATTGCCCCTAAATCCTGATGGCAGTTTCGTCTCGCCAGAAAACAACCAGAATATACTGGCAGAAACTGAACAACGAAGTCTTCAGTCGCTCGACCTCGCTCCAGCGACGCCCTCTGTGCCGCTCCACCTCGGTCAACGGGGGTGGGGCAACAAAGGGGATCAGCATCCGCCTCGGGCACCGGCAAGCTACAGCAGCCGCCTGATGCAGCATTTGGGGATTAATCTTTGGCAGTGGCTGTTTGAAGGGCCGATTCAGGGTAGTCTCCAGGAAAGTAAAGGTATCGCGATCGGGCAAAATCTACCCCTGCGAGTACGCATAGATTTGCGCGAACCGTATTTAATTGCTTTGCCTTGGGAAATTATGCAGCCTCAAGCAGGTCAACCGGCAATTTCTCTGTCGCAGCAACTGCTGTTCAGCCGCACTACCAGCAATGTTGAACCTTTGCCACCCCTGCAGCCTGCAGAGTCGCTCAACATTTTGCTAGTTTTGGGACAAGCAGAATCCGGCCGCGGTGCTAATTCTCAATTTTCCAACAGTAATAACGGTCATTTGCAGTTGGGAGAAGAAGCACTGGCCTTAGCGGGGATTCTGGAAAGTGCTTTTCAAACCGACGACAGCGGCAAATATTTTGACATCAGCGTTCCGACTCGCGTCGATACTCTGATCGAACCTACTGCGGCGGAACTAATTTCTCGGCTGGAAACGCAAGCTTACAACATTCTTTTCTACGCCGGCCACGGGATACCTGGCCCCGACGGCGGTTTGCTGTTTTTGGGGCCGGAAACGGCGATCAATGGCACTGAACTAGCTCAGGTATTAGTTCGGTGCCGCGTGACTCTGGCGGTGTTTAATGCCTGCTGGGGAGCTCAGCCGGCGGTGGAGATGTGGCACTCAACTAACGGCCAGCAACAGGCGATCGCCCGTAGCAGTTTGGCTGAGGTACTGATCCATCACGGGGTGCCTGCGGTGTTGGGGATGCGGGACTCGATCGCCGATCGCGAGGCCCTGAGTTTTATCCAAACTTTTGCCCAAGCTTTGGCCGGCCGGATGTCGATCGATCGGGCAGTCGCCGTCGCCAGACAGCAGTTACTAACGCTCTACAAGTTCAATCAGCCGGCTTGGACGCTGCCTGTGCTGTATATGCACCCTGAGTTTGACGGTCAGCTAACTGAGCCGGTAGATGACCTCAAAACTGAGTTGCCTTTAAATTCTTCTACTTGGCTGGGACGCTTGCCGTCTTGTGCTTATTTGCGGGGGCGCGATCGACCGAATGCCAAATCCACCGACTCCACCAATCAGGTTTGGCCGATTCGCGCAGGTATGGTTCGAGTCGGACGGTGGGAAGAAAACGACGTAGTGATTCGAGAACAGTGGGTTTCTCAAAAACACGCCGAGATTTTCTGCCGCAACACTATCGGAGATAGCCGGGAAGAACCTAGCTACTTCCTCCGCGATTTTTCTCGCTACGGGACTCTAGTTTTGGGATCTGAGGGATGGCAGAGAGTTCACCACCAAGAATTGCTGCTACGCAGCGGGACTCAGCTAAAATTTGGCAGTTCTCAAGGTCAGATTTTTGAGTTCACTATTGAGGTTCCCAAAACTTCGGGCTACAGTGAGACTGATTGCGGAACGAATTAAGGTGCGTGTGTAGCTAATGAAGGCAAGCGGCGACTGGCACAGCAAAGTTCTGGGCGTTGAGTCTCCAGTCTGAATTTAAAAGAGTTATTTACCACTGATAGCTCCCAACTAGCTCTTGGCACAGTCCCCCTTCTATATTTTCCTTTTCCCCCTGAGGTATTACATCATGGCTACCCACTCTACTGATTCTGAATATTTTCGCGAGTCTCAAACTCAGGCCCAGATGGAACTTCTCGCCACAATTGTTCAGACTGATGTTGCTTACCCCTGGAATCCTGCACAGCTTGAATCCGAATCTTATTTAACTGCCCTAGAGCAGGAATTTGCGCTATCTGATTCATTCAGCGACAGCGATATTGCCCTGAAGTCGCAAGTTTTATTCTCGCAATTAGAACAAGTTTGGCTGACGACTGCTCTGCAAAAGTCTTTGCGCGAGAAATTTGCTCGCGTTCCTCAAGATTTTCTGGCCAGCATCGCTCAAAGCGTGCAAAACGCAACTGTTAAGTATCAATCTTTAGCTGACCAGATGGTAGAGTGCGTCTTAGATATTTTGCCTCAGTGGGCTGAGGAAGATTTGCAGGTGTTGGCACGTCCTTTGGCTTATGCCATGCGAGATGTGGATTCGGAAGGGGGGGAATTGGTCATGGCGGCTAAAAGACCTTGGGCCCAATTGTCGGAAATAGAACAAGCCAGAGTTAGTTTGGCTGTCGCCCGCTATGCAATCTCGCAATTAGAAATTGCTGATTAGTTTTTTGATGGCTTGGTTTTTGGGCTGGGATAGCGGTAATTTTTTTAAATTAATATAAAATTAATCTACCTTTAGTTAGATGTCAAGTTCGTCTAATTGTTAAATTAAATAGGATTGCTATAGTTTGATATAGCAATCCTATTTGATTTGTAGACAAGATAATTTTTTTTTGAACTATAGCAAACACGCCCGACGGTTAGGACACAGATGTGGCAGCATTTTCAATAAGCTTTTTATGGGCGGCGTCGCAGAAACGGCCCACAAGAAATATTTTTTATTGTGGAACAGGCCCGAAAGCCTGTTGCTGACATTGCTGCAAGATGTAAGTTAAGAGGTTCTTAATTGCTGAAATCCTTGCCGAAGGTTGCTTCTGACCGAAAGCATCCAGGATACAAGCCCCCGAATTTATCCGTGGGGTCAATGCTTCAATCTAAAATCTAAAATCTAAAATCTAAAATCGATTGACTTCTCTCCTAGGTAACTAAAGCCTTTTTCCTTCTTCCTTCTGCTATATTTAACCAGGTTTGGACTCGCTAAGCAGTTTGGCAACACCAAGCAAGATGAATTATCATACAATGGTCAGAATGTTAAAAAATGTAAATAGAGTAATTGGGGTGTGTCGGAATTTTCAACTGAATTAAAAAGTGGACAGCAGGAAACCCTTACTGTTGCATGCACGATCGGGACTTTAAAATTATTTTATGACAACTTCAAGATTTGATTTTCAAGACTTGAAACGCCGCTTTGGGCGGATTTCGCGGGTGCAGACGGCAACGCTAGTCGTCTTGGGGGTGGTTGCTTTCGCAGGTGCGATCGCCGCAGCCTGGTTTGGCAGTGAAGGTACAGTCAGCGGTATTTTTGCCACAATCAACACTTGGCAGCAAAACCCGCCTGTGTGGCTGCAAGTGCCTGCTACGAGCAAGATGTATTTGTTACTGCCGACTTTTATGCTGGTTTCGACCGCTTTAGGTGCAATTAAAATTTCGCCTCAACCGCAGAAATGGTCGCGCGCTGTAGTAGTTGCAATAGTTCTGGCTTTAACCATTCGCTACGTTTTATGGCGATCGCTAGCTACTCTAAATTTAACCGATCCCCTCAACGGTATCTTTAGTTTGGGGCTGTTTTTCCTAGAAATGTTACTGGTTTTCAACACCAGTATTCAAATGTATTTAATGCTGAGAATGAAAGATCGGCGTCAAGAAGCCGATCGCATGGCAGTTGCAGTGGAAGCTGGAAACTTCACCCCGCCCGTAGATATTTTTATCCCAACTTACAACGAACCGACTTTCATTTTACGGCGCAGTGTAATCGGCTGTCAAGCTTTAGATTATGCCAACAAAAAAGTATATTTGCTCGACGATACCAAGCGGCATGAAATCAAGTTGCTAGCAAAAGAACTGGGATGCGAGTATATAACCAGACCCGATAATATTCACGCCAAAGCTGGAAACATCAATCATGCCACAGCCCTAACTAATGGAGAATTAATTGTAGTTTTCGATGCCGATTTTATTCCCACTAAAAACTTTTTAACTCGCACAGTTGGATTTTTTCAAAATCCCGAAATCGCCCTCGTTCAAACACCGCAAAGCTTTTACAACCACGATCCAATATCCCGTAATTTAGGTTTAGAAAATGTGCTCGCGCCGGAAGAAGAAATCTTTTATCGGCAAATTGAAATCATCAAAGACAGCGCCGACAGCGTAGTTTGTTGCGGTACATCTTTTGTAGTGAGGCGAAGTGCTTTAGAAGCAGCGGGAGGCTTGGTCACAGATTCAATCTGCGAAGATTATTTTACCGGAATTCGGCTGTCAGCAACCGGATATCGCTTAGTTTATTTAGATGAAAAATTGAGTGCTGGTTTGGCGGCTGAAAGTATAGAGGCTCATCTAAATCAAAGGCTACGCTGGGCGCGAGGCACGCTTCAGGCATTTTTTATTGATTCCAATCCTTTAACAATTCGCGGTCTCAGATTCGTACAAAGGCTGTCTCATTTGGAAGGATTGTTGCACTGGTTTACCAGTTTAACCAAGGTTTTATATCTGTTAATACCTTTAGCTTATTCATTTTTTGGAATAATTCCTTTGCGGGCAAGTGCGCGGGAATTGCTGTACTTTTTCCTGCCTTACTATTTGGTGCAACTGACTGTGTTTTCTTGGCTGAACCGCCGATCGGGATCGGCTTTGCTTTCGGATATTTATTCGTTCGTCCAGTGTATTCCTTTAGCGGTGACGGTGGTGAGTTCCATGCTGAATCCGTTTGGGAAAGGGTTTCAGGTGACGCCAAAAGGAATGGCGAGCGATCGCTTTCGTTTTAATTGGAATTTGGGATGGCCTTTGATTGTCTTGTTCGCAGCTACAGCAGTCAGTTTGTGGCACAATTTAAACATTAATTTAGTTAAAAATGTTGGCACCGTACAGTCAATATCAGAAAGTGCAGATTTGTCAAAAGGCATGGGTTTGGGATGGATTTGGAGCGCGTACAACCTGCTGATGCTGGGGATTGCCTTGCTGATTTTGGTGGATATTCCTAAGCCGGACATTTACGAATGGTTCAATTTACGCAGGGTTGTACAACTGAATATTGGCGGTCAAAGTTTTTGGGGTATAACCACTGTAATTTCCGAAAGTGGCGCTGAAGTTGCTCTGACCCAGTGGCCAAGTTTTGCGGTGAAAAGTAAAGGTAGTAAAGAGAGTTTGAACCCAGCAGAGATTTTGCCAAAATATGCCGTTCAGACAAGTTTATCGCAGGGTAAAATAAAAGCGCTCCCTCGCAGGGCGGCAGTCAAAGCGAGGAACTCGCTAGCGCCCTCTGTTCTTGAGTTGGGTAGTGAGGGTCGTTTGGCCAAAGGTTTGATTGATTGCGATTCGGCGACTCTGAAAATTATGGAAGAGAACTGTTTTATTCCTGTGGCTAAGATTGAGTTGGTGAGCGATAAATCTCAGTTGGAGTCGAGTTTTCGGGATGGAAAAGAGTGCAGTTTTGTAGAATTTCCCACTGTGCGAATTGCGTTCGATCGCCTGAACATTAGCCAGCACCGCTGTTTGATCGAAATGCTTTACTGTCGCCCGGGCCAGTGGCAGCGGCAGGAAACTCCCGGAGAATGGCGATCGCTGTGGCTGTTGTTGAGAATTGCTTTGAAACCGAGGGCTGTTTTTGAGAGGAATAGGGAAGTTAGGCCGATCGGAGTTTCACAACTTTAGATCGAGTTTCCATCCCGGGTGGGTTTCACCAAACCTTTATTGCGCCAACAAACAATCCGATCAAGCAGCCCCCGCCAAGGAGCAATGGTAGAGTTGATAACAACCGCCAAGACGGTTAGGACGTTGTTAATGGCTGACACGATTGATTTTATTGCTTCTTCCTTCTTCCTTCTTCCTTCTTCCTTCTTCCTTCGGCTATACATAGACAAATGACCAGAACTTGTTTTTTAATTAATCGGCACAAACTCGTAACCGTAACTGGTGCGATTTCCGGGTTTAACAGTTACTAATTGAACTGCTCGATTGCGATCGCCCGAAGGTAAAAACCGAATCGGGCCGGATGCTCCTTTTGCCGAAAAATCTGACGCCGATAAAGCTTGTTGAATGCCTGTACGAGTCGGATTGCGCCCTAAACCGGCAATTAACGCCTGGGCTGCGTCGTAGGCTAAAGCTGTGCGCCAACTTACTTCAGCATTCCAAAGTTGTTTGGATGTTTGGGGAAAGTTTGACTGCGGATCTGCGAGAATGTGCCAAGGAACTGCCAGCACCATATCTGTTGCTCCCGCGCCACCGATTTGCAGGATTTTAGCAGTATAAACGTCGTCTCCTGCGAGTAACGGCAGGCGTTTGGCGTTTACTTGCACTACTTGCAAAGCTTGGTCGAGCGTGGCGGTATTGGCTGCTAACACAATCACTTCTGCTCCCTGGGCGATCGCGCTTTTAAAGCTATCGGCAGCATTAAAATTACCCTTAGCAAAGTCAAATTCCGATACTACTTGTCCGCCATCTCCGTAAAGAGCAGTAGTGAATTCACTTTTTAAAGATTTGCTATAATTGCTAGCAGAATTGAAAAATACAGCAGCTTTTTTCTTTTGCAATTTTGTCAGCATATAGCGGGAAAGAGCATTAGCCGCAAACCGATCGCTCGGCACTGTCCGAAATATATTGTTGCCAACTCCTGAAAGCTGCACCGACGTACTTGTGGGAGAAATTGCTACTAATTGTTTTTGCTGGTAAATCTTGCTGGCTGCTAGCGTTGCGTCAGAACTAAAATGCCCGATCACTCCTAAAACTTCAGAGTTATTTGCGATCGCGCTGGCAATTTGCGAGGCAATCTCTGGGTTGTTGTCGTCGTTAGCAATTAGCACTTTTAATGGAGTACCGCTAATGCCGCCGCTTTGGTTGATTTCATTTTGAGCTTGAGCGACGCCCCGCAGAATTTCTTGAGCACCGTTGATATCGGCGCCAATGGGAACTGCGGCGGCAATTGTGTAGGATTTGCGATCGCCGATGCGGGCGTTGTTGAGGTAAATTAGTGCTTCTGGATCGTTGCGATTGGTGTTCAGGGAAGCTTGTAAGTCGGAAATAGCTGCGTTATACTTGCCAGAGGCGATCGCCCCTACAGCTTCTGTTTTTTTTGCTGTTGCTCCCCCCGCAATTAACAGTTTGTTCCCCGCGCTCAAACGCTGCTCAATTGACTGTTCAGACTGCGGGGATTTATTGGATAATGCCTGATTGTCGGGAGGAAAACCTTTGAAATTCGTGCCGCTACGGCTTGTCAGCCACCAAATACCTGCACCGGCTAGCCCGATCGTAATTAGGAGCGACAAGATGAGAACAGCAGTTTCATTTTTTTGTGACATAATTTTACCTTTTTAGATTTTTGAAATAACGAAGTCATTAGTCATTAGTTATTAGGAGGGAGTCAAAAACATTGACCAAGGAGAAAAAGTGATTTTAACTTGGCGATCCAGAATTGATGTAGGGTGCGTCAGATAGAGTGATTGGATCTATCAATTGATGATCTCGGAGCTGAGGCACCCTGCAAGCCTAAAATCCAGTAGTCACTATTCCCTTATTATATGCGATCACCCGGACATGATATAATTCAGTAAGATTGGCACAGTAAAAATAGCGATCGCACTCTTTAGTCTGAATGCTTTCAAAGTGGTTCCACCAGAAAAGTGCAGGAATTTTTATAAGTTACCGCATCAAAGATTAGTGAACCCTACCCTGCAAGAGCGCCACTTTCTCCATTCCAAATGTAGTTAAGCAGGCAAGAAATGATAACTGGTGAATTAGATAAAACGCTGAGTGTTGGAACTGATGTGGCAGCTTGGTTTCTCTTTCATCCGCACGATCTGGCACATCGTCGGGCAGATCCTCTGAATTGGTGGAGCTATGACTTTGCCATTTTTAAAGAATTTGCCGCTGGAACACTTGTTGCCGTCTGCACAGGGGGGGACGGTAATTCTAGAGTTAGGTTCACTAACGTCGGATTGACGGAACGAGAACTTACCTACGCAGTCTGTTGGGCCGATTTTCGGTTGGATGTAAAACATCAATCTCTCTATCTGGATGGGGGTGATGTGTTGCCCGCAGAACAGTGTGACGAAATCGAGCGATGCGATCCGGAGGGTTATGGATGGATTGAGTTACCTAATGGCAATTATCGAGTGACGGTTCATGCTATCGCTTGGTACGACGAACCAGGTGCGCTGGACGAGAACAATTATTCAACCGAGTCAGCTTTAGCTGCCTATGTTGTTCACTTTCAGCCTGTGGCAGATCTAGATTCGATTACGCCTCCAACAACGCTTCCAGATCTATATCGACTGTGTTCAACTTCCGAAGATGTGGTATTTTCTGAAGGCGAAGAGTTATCGATTGAACACACACCGTTGGAATGGTCTGAGTACCCTGTATTACAGTGGCATGAGGTGATTTTCCCTTACATTAAACACCGATTAGATATCACTGGATTAGAACCGTTTGGTCTAAGCGACGGGCAGGTGGTTACAGTTTTATCGTTAGACGTTCCTACAATTGGGACACTGGTTCAAGAAAGATATTGGGGCACAACATATAGCGAGGGCGACTCCTATAAATCAGAAATGTGTGTAGTAGCAATCCGGTTGGTTGAGTTGAAGCGGGTCTTTAAACGCAATGAGATTTTTTGGGCAGAGGTTGAACCTTATAATCCAACTTTTGTGCCTGCCGATTTAGAATCCATTGAGGAGTTGAAGCGTCTTTTTGCAGACTGTGCAGCAATCAAACTTACCAATTCCATCCATGTGGAGTATCCTCACTTTTATGCAGAACATATTGCGTCCCTGACAGAAGCCCGTGAGTTGGGATGGCGGGTGGCTCATGCTCTAGATTTAATGAGCGATCGCCAACAGGAATTACTAGCCCTATCAGAAAGAGAATTAATTCACAGGTTGATCTGTCACTTGAGTCACAGAGAGTAAACCAACATTATACAATCTGACGTGAGTCAACCTCAGAACTACCTTGAAAAACATCTAGGGGGTAGCTCTTCAGTCCTGTATTTAGTTACAAATTTTTACGTTAAAGTTGGATATATATCATAAACCTTTGAAAAAAAGCTTTTCTTAATTATATCTTTATTTTCTTCCGCGAGTGGGAGTGGGAGGGAGGCTGTAACAGCAAAGGGTTCGGTAAAATAATTAAAGTTTGTTGAAATTTATAAAAATAGCTGCAATACTTTGTAATGTAAAGAGGAAAGTTGAAAAATATCTAAAGACAAACTAATTGGATTGCGATGTCGCTAAGGTAGTATATATGACGGTTTGTCACCGAAAAAGAGTGTTAAGCTCCGCTAAGCTCAGCAAAAGTAAAAGCTCGCTATTTCATTAAGTTCGATCGATAACAAAGGCTAAGGTAAAGTTCATGGCAAACTCAGTTTTAAATCAGCCAAACGCAGCAGCAGGAGTGCAGTGGCAGCCACAAAATATTATCCGCGGCCTAGTGTGGAAAATTGCGATCGCAACCTGGCTGTTAATGGCAGTAGGCAGCGCCACGCGAGTCATGAATGCGGGGCTCGCTTGCCCCGACTGGCCGCTGTGCTACGGTCAATTAATACCTGCCGCGCAAATGAATTTGCAGGTATTTCTGGAATGGTTTCACCGATTGGACGCTGCGGCAATTGGCTTGAGCGCGATCGCACTTTTAGGGCTATCTTTGTTTTACCGCAGTCGCCTGCCAAAATGGCTGCCTTGGGCAAGCGCCGGAGCACTATTTTTAATCGTTTTTCAAGGCGTATTGGGCGGCTTGACAGTAACACAACTGCTGAGATTTGACATCGTTACCGCTCACTTGGGAACCGCTTTACTGTTTTTTGGCGCCCTGCTAGTCATCGGTTTCATGCTGACTCCCTACGAAGCTACAGGAAATGTCGGCAAATTGGCTTGGGTAAGTTCGATCGCAGCATTGTTAGTTTACCTGCAAAGTTTGCTAGGAGCATTAGTAGGCTCTAGATGGGCACTGCACCAATGTTTGGACTCCTCACAATTGTGCTCGGTAATGAACAGCCACATCGCCGGTATCGTACCAGCTACAGCAGCGACTTTAGCCGTAGCAGTCATGGCTTGGCGGCAGCCTGCACTGAGTCAAAACTTGCGAAAACTAGCTAATTGGGCGAGTGTTTGCCTCATTGCTCAATTAGTTCTGGGATTAGCAACTTTCCGGCTGCACCTTCAGGTAGAACCGCTGACAGTCGCCCACCAAGCCGTCGGTGCTGCTTTGCTGGGAACCCTGATAGCTTTTAGTGTTTTAGCTTGGCGCGATCGAGTTTTATCAGCTTGAGAGATAAGACTAAAGTAAGAGGCGGCGGGTTTATTAATCCTTGTAGCTACAGCAAATATTTCTCGTAAAACCCGCAACTCCAACCTAATGACTAATGACGAATTCGCAAATAATTACTAACAGCTTACAACCGATGCAAGAAATCCTTACCAACGACAGGCCCCGCCTCCACGAAAACTTTTCGCAAGTGGTGAAAAGTTACTATCAACTAACAAAACCTAGAATTATTTTACTGCTGCTAATCACTACCTCAGCAGGAATGTGGATGGCGGCCAAAGGAGAAGTAGACCCGCTATTGCTGGTATCAACTATTACCGGAGGTGCTTTAGCTTCTGCGTCGGCGAATACGATTAATTGTGTTTACGACAGTGACATCGATTATATTATGGAGCGCACCCGGTGGCGGCCGATTCCTTCCGGGCGTGTCAAGAAGCGGGATGCTTTGATATTTGCGATCGTCCTAGCTACAATATCCTTTACATTGCTCACAGTTGTTGCCAACTTATTAGCCGCATTGCTAGCGATGTCAGGCATCGTTTTCTATGTCCTAATTTACACCCACTGGCTGAAGCGTCACAGCGTGCAAAACATCGTCATCGGCGGTGCAGCAGGGGCGATTCCGCCGCTAGTTGGGTGGGCTGCGGTGACGGGAGATTTGAGTTGGGGTGCGTGGCTGCTGTTTGGGATTATATTCCTGTGGACACCGCCGCATTTTTGGGCATTAGCAATGATGATTCGCGACGAATACAAGGAAGTAGGCGTGCCGATGTTACCCGTAATTGAGGGCGACGAAGCCACAGCCCGCCAAATTTGGATTTACACGCTATTGATGATTCCTGCAACTTTGCTGCTAGTTTATCCCCTGCATTTAGCGGGCGCGGTGTATGCGGGAACAGCTATTGTCCTGGGTGCTATTTTTGCCCAAAAAGCTTGGTTGCTGTTGCAGACTCCAGAGGATAAGATTGTTGCGCGATCGCTCTTTAAATACTCTATTCTCTACCTGATGCTATTGTGCGCGGGCATAGTGGTTGACAGTTTGCCTGTGACTCATAATTTTACTACTGCTGTTGTACAAAATGTGCAAACTTTGATTAGTGCAGTTGTGATGTAGTCTGCTTTTAGATCCCCGGCTTCTTGAAGAAGTCGGGGATCTGGGTATATTGTAAAATTTAAAGTGGAGGAAAGTTCTGATGGCTGAGAATACTGTGAAAGTAGACATCTCATTTCAATCACTGCTGGAAGCTATTTCGTCACTGGGAATTGCTGAAAGATACAAGATATGGGAATTTTTGGAAGCTGAATTATTCCCGAATGAGGACGATTCTCCAGAAGACATTGCCGAAATTGAAGCGGCCCGTGCTGATTACAAAGCTGGAGATTACACAACTTTCGATCGATATATGGCACAACGGGCCAATAAATCGACATGACTTACACTATCCTTACCCCTAAAGCTGTACAAAAGCAGCTAGATGCCCTGCCCAATGATGTCTACGATCGTATCGCTGTCAAGATTTTGCAACTTGCCGAAAACCCGCGCCCAGATGGGGTGGTCAAGCTCAAAGGTGCTGGCAATGAGTACCGTATTCGGATCGGTGATTATCGCGTTCGTTATGAAATCGGCGATGAAGAACTAATCATTCTCCTATTACAATGCAAACATCGGAAAGATGTTTACAAAAGTTGAAATTGGCAAAACCCGGCGAATTTTAACTCTGTACTGGACAAATAAAGTTAAGCGATATTGGCAGGAGAATCCCAATGAAAGTTAAATACGATGCAGAAGCAGACATTCTGATTTTTATCTTCCGTGATGCGTTTCCAACCAATGCTATCTCTGAACCTGGAGGCATGATTGTCAGTTATGACGGAACTGACGAACCCGTTACTATCGAATTTCTCAATGCCTCCAAACGTCAACTGTTTAATCCTCAAGATCTCATACTAACGATCGCAACGTAGTTGATGCGCTTTATCGAGGTGGCATCGCAGAATTATATCGCGGTGTGAGTTTGGGGCGATAAATGAAGTAAACTATATACAAAAATTTCAAACAATTTTAACCAATACCAGCATCCGTTGCTTATCTGTTTGACAGAATCACAGTGAATCCAAGACAATGTGGCGGTCGTCCCTGCATCCGGGGAATGCGGATTCGAGTCATCGATATCCTAGAGTTGCTAGCTGCGGGTGAGCAAATTTTTAAGTTTCTCGAAGAATTGCCAGACTTGGAACTTGAGGATATTAAAGCTGCGCTGTTGTATGCAGTCCGCAAACTCGACCATCCCGTTTTAGCCGCATGACAATTTGGTTGAATTCTCATCGCTCGCCAGCAATTGATGTGTGGATTACTGGCTACCTTTGGTGAAATACATCAGCGATCTGCGGTATTTTTCTCTTCTATTGGGTATTGTACCGCAACTGCGATACAATTATAAGTTCGACTGCTAGATTTTCGTAAACTCGTAATCAGTTGATATATTTCGGGAATGTCTGAAAAAACTCTGCTAAGTGAAATTGTTCATTGTCCCCATGCACGAGAGTGTCAAGAAGATCTTTCTGTTGAAAATCCATGTCGTAAAATTGTTGACTCTCAAAATGCAATTGGGTTAGAAAAATTTCAAGTGCCTGAACCTTGGAGTGGACAGATAGAGCAAGCACCCATTCTCTTCCTGAGTTCAAATCCATCAATTGGCTCTGATGAAGATTACCCAACTTGGGATTGGTCATGTAGCGAAGTACACGATTATTTCAATTACCGTTTTGGAGGAGGACGTAAGCACTGGATCGTTGATGGTACAAAATCCTTGCTAAAAGACGGGAAATATAGTCGCTCTACTCGATTTTGGGCAGCGGTTAGACAACGTGCGATTGAGCTACTTCAACGGAACGTTAGTCCAGGCATTGATTATGCGCTTACCGAGATAGTGCATTGTAAGTCTCGTGCCGAAACTGGTGTAGAAGAATCACAGGAGCAATGTGTGGAAGCCTACTTGTTGAGAGTTTTAGAACTAGCAAAAGCAAAAGTGATAGTGGTACTGGGGGCACGCGCAAAGCAAGTGATTCAAAGCCAATTCAATATCTCTACAGCAAATTCAATATCCGAGTTCGTTGAGATAGGGAATCGTGAAAGATTTTTTGCTTTTCTCCCCCATCCAAATGCTCGGACCCACCGTTCTTTTGCTAAGTGTTTACAGGGTGATGAACTTGAAAAGTTACGCGCTTTTTTGCGGTAGCATCAAAATACGGCAAGAGATGCGCGCACTCGAACAACGCCAATGCACCCGACCGTCGAAATCCTGTCGGTGGCAGTCTGAGGTAATTTGCGGCGGGTGATTGGCAACGTTATACCGCTCAATCTGAGTTGGGTAGTGGCTTGAATGTATCTATCAAATTCCAACCCAAAGGTGAATGTCATGCAAGCTAAACTTCAAGAACAACTTTCTCCTGCTGATGCCGAAGTCATTTTGAGATGCTTGCCAGAACGAATTAAAGCGGCTCTAGTTGCGCGTGCTGCGGAAATTGAATATCCGATCGCCATTTCGATCGCCAATTTTCTCGACACAGAAGCATTAGGTTTCGTAGATTGCAAACCAGGACGCGGGCAGTAAAATCGAGAAGTCCCAGGCGATGAAGTTCGATATAAGGTGAAAGCCCGATCGCTAAAATGATGAATAGATTTTGCTGCCAAGATAACCATGACCACCATCACCCTCAACCTCTCTCCCGAACTCGAACACCAGATCCGCACTGAAGCAGCTAGACAGGGCGTGGAACCCGATCGCTACATCCTCAACGCCCTGCAAGAACGCCTCCAGCCTAGACTTCCAACCACCCAACCTACAGAAGCCGACTTGCTGCAACAAATTAACATCGGCTTTAGTGCACAAACCTGGGAAGAATACCATGCCCTCATCGCCAAGCGTCATGCCGAAACCCTGACTCCCGAAGAACACAAGCAACTGATCCAAATGAGCGATCGCCTTGAACAACTCAATGTTGCCCGCATTCAAGCCTTAATTCAACTCGCAACCTTCCGCAACCAACCTCTGACGGAGCTCATGCAAACCCTCGGCTGCCTGCGGGTTCTTCCGTCTATGATAATAAGTAGTTAGAATCAAAAAAATGTATGCCAGTTGTAGCAGTTAAAACTTACATAGAGTATCGGAATGATGCCTATTGGGTTGAAGGAACTCGGATTTCTCTTGACTCGATCGCCTATGCTTTCTGTCAAGGATTATCGCCCGAAACTATTGTTCAGTCTTTCCCACTACTGACACTGGAACAGGTTTATGGGGCAATCGCCTTTTATCTAGGCAACCGCGCTGAAATCGACGCTTACTTAGCCGCCGAAGAAGCTGCATTTGATGCCATGCCTCAACCTCTACAAACCAGCGATCCAGCTTTGTACAACAAACTGATTGCAGCTAAAGCAGCAACACAGCAGGTGCAATCGTGAATGTGCGCTATCAAGCTGATGCTGACTTAAATCAGGCGATCGTCACAGGATTACTGCGACGAGAATCTACAATCGACATTCAAACTGCCTTTGCTGCTGGGTTAGAAGGCGTTAAAGATTTAGAAGTGCTGGCAATTGCAGCACAGCAAAGACGTGTTCTTGTCAGCCACGATCGCAAAACAATGCCATCGGAATTTGCTGAGTTCATTACTACTAATCAGAGTGCTGGAGTCATTATTGTTTCCCGAAAAATACCGATGGAAGTTGTCATCGAAGAACTACTCTTGATTTGGGCAGCATCTAGTGCAGAGGAATGGGTCGATCGTATTGCTAAGCTACCCCTTTGATGCACACTAAAATGGATATTGAAAGCGTTAAGCTACAAACAGACAACAGAGAGCCAACCTACGCAAAAGGTTAATATCAATGGTTGCGATCGCCCAAAAAACCCTTTCCTTCGAGGAATTTCTCAACTGGGATGACGACTCCGGCAGGTCATTTGAGCTAGTCAATAAAGTACATCTTGAACACTACCAAACTTTTCAATGTTTCAATTTCGGGCTGTTAGTGGGAAAGTGCCGATTTCTGTTGCAGATTCTGGCAGAGGGGGGCGCAGACAAAGATAAACTAGCGGCCCTAACAGCGGAACTAGAGAGACTGCCCAAAAAATGCGATCGTCCGCAAGTCTGCGGCGTGCCATGTCGTCTCCCAAAACTGAGGGAAATATTACAGCCATCAAGCAAAAATCCCAAGTTATTAAATGCACAAAAGGAATTGACTGCCACTGCCTGACATAATCTCCCCAATCTCCATTTAACCAAGCCCAAGCTAACAGCCAGATTGTTGTTAGTAAAAGTAGAATTCCTGTCCAGCGGGAGTCTGATATTTTGAGCAACATATCTTTGCGACCGGAAAATTGTGGTTGAGGCTGGCGGAGGAGTAAATAGGGAATTAAGCCGATGATGCCGGCGCCGTTGGAAGCGATGAAAGCAGGCCAAGCGGATATATTTTGGGTTTTCTCGTCAATGAATAAGAGGCAAGCGTAGACCATCGGCCAGACTCCCATGAGAGCGAATATGGTGACAAGGTAGGGGTTAATTCCTTCTAGCTGCAACTTGAGCATTTTTTCCATAACTGTTAACGTTCCGGGCTGATCGAGAGGAGCTAGCAGTAAGGTATAGGCAATAAATGTTGCCCAGAGCAACCCCAGAAAAATTTTTGTTTTCATTATATATAACGAGTATTTGAACCAGACTAAATTAAATTATGGTAAAATAATGCCCGATTTAGGCGCGTCTATCTTAGGTCATAAGCAGTTCGATTGAAACAGCCGCTGCAAACCGGGTTTTAGTTCGGGTATGAAAGGCTCCACAGCAGGCGATCATTACTTTAGGCAGACGCAGGGGCCATGTCAGGAGAGATACATTTTAAAGAATCGGTTGTTTTTATTACAAAACCCCTTAGCAAAGGAGTTTCAGCGGTGAACTTAATATCTGTAGAGGAACTCAAAGCGCTGGTACAACAATCTTCTGGATTGTGCGTCTCTATTTATATGCCAGTCGCTCAAGGAACAGAAATTCAACAAAATCCGATTCGGTTCAAAAATTTAATCAGAGAGGCTGAAGACAAAATAGTAGAGTACGGATTTGACAAAAAAGAAGCTGCCCAATTGCTAGAGCCAGTCAGAGCCGAAATTGACCAGGAAAAATTTTGGGAAAATCAAAGCAACCTGCTGGCGATTTTTGTCGGTTCAGGATTTTTCCGCTACTATAGCTGTCCGGTGAATTTTGAGGAATTAGTGGTTGTGAGCGACAATTTTCACGTCAAACCGCTGATGCCTCTGCTGACAGGAGATAATTTATTTTATGTTTTAGCTCTCAGTCAGAAGGAAGTGAGACTGATTGAGTGTACGGCTTACAGTGCTCGGGAAGTTGAAGTTGAAAACTTGCCGAAAAGCCTTGATGACGCTCTGCAATATGACCCGACTGCTAAAGATGGTCAGTTTCGGATTGCTACTTCAAAAGGAGGCACTAATAATTCTTTTCAGCAGCCGGGAAGTTTTCACGGTCAAGGAAGTCCAGATCAAGATGAGCGCCAGCACGAAATATTGCAGTATTTCCACATAATCGATGCGGCGCTGCACGAATATTTGCGCGACAAAAAAGCTCCTTTAGTGTTAGCTGGAGTTGAGTATTTGCTGCCGCTTTACCGAGAAGCCAATACCTACCGGCATTTAGTTGAAGAAGGAATTACAGGCAATCAGAAACTCCTCAAGCCGGAAGAGTTGCGGGCAGAAGCTTGGCCGCTGGTGGAACCTTTGTTTTTGCAGGCTCAGTCAGAGGCGATCGCACAATACCACGATCTGACAGGAAGCGATAAAATTTCTGCTGATTTGAGAGAAGCTGTTTCGGCTGCTTATTTTGGACGGGTCGATCGACTATTTGTTGCTCTTGGCGTTCAGCAGTGGGGTACTTTTAATCCCGATACGAACGCGGTGCAAATCCACCCAGATGCAGAATTGGGCGACGAAGATTTGTTGAATGCGGCAGCAATTCAAACTATTCTCAACGGTGGAACTGTTTACGCGATGCCGCCGGAACAAGTGCCGGCCGAGGCGCCTTTAGCTGCTATTTTCCGCTATTAATTTACCAGGTTTAAACCAATGGAATCTACTTCAATGACAAATTCCGACAAACAAAACCAAAGTAGCAGCGGCGATACCGAACGCTGGGCATCTTTAATTGGCGGTGGGGCGCTGGTGCTTTTTGGCTTGTCGCAGCGTTCTTTGAGAGGTGCTTTGCTGGCGGTTGCGGGTGGCAGTTTAGCGGCTCGTGGTCTGGGGGTTGTAGAGGGTTTGCAGTCGGGCGCAGATGCCAATCAAAGCATTAAAGTTGAAAAGACGGTGACGATCGACAAACCGGCTGATGAATTGTACCGTTTATGGCGCAATTTTGAAAATTTGCCTCGGTTTATGAAGCATCTCAAACACGTTACGGTAATAGATGAAACACGTTCTCACTGGATTGCCAGCGCGCCGATGGGCAACAGTGTGGAATGGGATGCAGAGATTGTCCGCGAAGAAGAAAATCGCTTAATTGCTTGGGCGTCTGTTGAAGGAGCTGATGTTGACAATTCTGGCTTTGTGCGCTTTCAACCGGCACCAGCGGGACGCGGTACAGAGGTAAAAGTTGTCATCGAATACAACCCTCCGGGCGGTGCAATTGGTGCTGGCGCTGCTAAACTATTTGGCGAAGCTCCCGAACAGCAAATTGCCAATGATTTACGTCGCTTTAAGCAGTTGATGGAAGCTGGGGAAATAGCGACTACGGAAGGTCAACCTTCGGGCCGCAAGTAATAAGTTAGATGGTGTCCCCCGATCTAACCATCTTTGTTGTTTACCTGATTAGCTGATGTCATCTCAAGTGGTTTTCGGAAATGCGGGCGCTGAAGGTGCAAGTCGGGGCGGTTGGTTTGCGGGTCACTTTATGACTCCTGAAGATGACCCGCGATCGACTTCTGTTTTAGAGGTAAAATGGGGCACTCACCCCGCCGGAGATTGTAGGACTCAGTGGGCGGTAAATGCGGAAGCAACAACGCTTTCTATCCTGGTAAAAGGCCGCTTTCGCCTGCAATTTCCAGAACAAGAAATCTTGCTGTCTCGCGAAGGAGATTATGCTCTCTGGCTACCGGGAGTGCCTCATTATTGGTCGGCGGAGGAGGATTCGACGATCGTGACTGTGCGGTGGCCTTCGCTACCGGGAGATAGTTCGGGAATTAAGAATTAACTTTAACTTCTGGAACCAAAACGCGGCCAGTATAACCCGCGCGCTGGTAGCG
Organism: Microcoleus sp. AT3-D2; assembly: GCF_036705715.1. Classification (NCBI taxonomy): domain Bacteria; kingdom Bacillati; phylum Cyanobacteriota; class Cyanophyceae; order Oscillatoriales; family Microcoleaceae; genus Microcoleus; species Microcoleus sp. AT3-D2. The sequence continues at coordinate 25,127 of NZ_JAUBVE010000035.1, forward strand.
ATCGATCGCCTCGGATGCGATTACACCGCCTTTCCCAGTCTCCACCAGCGCTACGCAAGCACCGCCAAAACCTCCGCCCGTCAGCCTTGCGCCGAAGACTCCGGGGATTGACTGCAAGATTGCCGCCAGCGTGTCTACTGCCGGCACAGAAACTTCGTAGTCGTCGCGCTGGCTGGCGTGGGAAGCATTCATTAACTCGCCAAAACGTTTGGCTGGCAAAGATTTTACCGCTTCGAGCACGCGGTTGTTTTCGGTAACGACGTGCCGCGCTCGCTTTCTGAGGGGTTCCGGCAATACTTCGACAGCTTGGGGATCGGCGATATCCCTGAGAGCTTTAACTCCCAATATCCGCGCGGATTCCTCGCACTCGGCGCGCCGCTGGTTGTAGCCGCTTCCTGCTGCGAGTTCGTGGCTTTCGCCACTGTCAATTATTAAAATTTCTGTGTTTGTGGGAAAAGGTATGGGGCGGCATTCGAGGCTGCGGGTGTCGATCAATAGCATGGTGTTGGTGTCTGCTAAACTCGACGCCATTTGATCCATGATCCCACAGTTCAAGCCGGCATATCGGATTTCGACTTGCTGTCCGATTTGAGCTAGCCGCACGTCGTCTAGGGGGAGGTTCAGCAGCGCGCGCAGTCCTCTGAGGGTTGCTATTTCTAAAGCGGCGCTGCTGGACAAACCGGCTCCGATCGGCACAGTCGAGGTAATGTAGAGATTTATTGGCGGTATTTTGTATCCTTCTTTTTCTACAAGTCTCAGGCAGCCACAGATATAACTGACGAATTTTTGCGGTATGGTATCGTCGTCTGAAAAATTTATGAGTTCGTCATATTCTGCTGAATAAACATGGTGTCGATCGTCGCTGCTGAAGCCGATTTGTACTGTGGTGCGCTGGGGAATCGCAGTTGGAAGTACAAATCCATCGTTGTAGTCGGTGTGTTCGCCCAGCAGGTTTACTCGGCCGGGGGCGCTGGCTGTGGTTTTGGGTAATGTACCAAATACTCGTTGGAATTTCATTTTTGGGGAATTGGTAATTGGTAATTGGTAATTGGGAATTGGGAAGAAATAAATTTATTTTTTATCGTTTATCTTTATTATAGTGCCCATGTTTTTTGCTTAATTCAACCCATGTTAACAAAAATCAACATGACCGTAGGTTAGGAAAAGATATAGAGCTGTGATAGAATGACAGGCTAAGATTTCTCCAACAATTCAAAAAATGCGATCGACCAGACCCCGAAAACAGTTTGCTCAACATTGGCTCAAAAGCGAGAAAGCCTTAGATAAGATTGTGAAAGCGGCTTCTTTGGATGGCGATCGCGTCCTGGAAATTGGGCCGGGTACGGGGATTTTGACTCGGCGTTTGCTGCCTGCGGCTGAGTCTGTTGTTGCTGTGGAGATCGATCGAGATTTGTGTCTCAAGCTAGCCAAACAACTCGGCAAAACCGACAATTTTTTACTGCTGCAAGGCGACATCCTGGAAATGGACTTAGAGGCTGAATTAACGGCTTTTCCCAAATTCCAAAATCCTAATAAAGTTGTTGCCAATATTCCCTATAATATTACCGGCCCGATCCTGCAAAAACTGCTGGGAACGATATCTGTTCCTGCGGCTAAACCCTTCGATTCGATCGTGCTGTTAGTGCAGAAAGAAGTGGCCCAAAGGCTTTACGCTAAACCGGGTTCCACAGCTTTTGGCGCGCTGTCGGTGCGGGTGCAATATTTAGCAGAATGCGAGTTAATTTGCGATGTGCCGTCTAAAGACTTTTTTCCGCCGCCAAAAGTCGATTCTGCTGTGGTGCGGCTGCTTCCCAGACAGATAGAAACTGCGGCGGTTAATCCGCGCTATTTGGAGAATTTAGTTAAGTTGGGATTTGGTAGCAAGCGCAAGATGCTGCGAAATAATTTGAAAGGGGCTGTGGATTTAGATAAACTCGTTCACTTGTTAGAAGAGTTACAGATAAATCCTCAATCTCGTGCTGAAGATTTAAGCGTGGCTCAATGGGTAGAGTTGAGCAATAATATTATGTGCGATGTTTGAATTTCAGGATTATGTTAGATACCAGAATGCTTAAATAATTCGGATATCTGGGTATTTCTTAAGTATTTTTTGGTCTGAATACTAATAGTTGAATTTAGGTTTTATGGAAATTTTTAAAGGCTTATTGTAGGCTAATCGGAATTTGAATAATAAATTCTGCACCTTTCCCCGGTGCAGAAATACACTGCAATTCGCCTTTATGCCTTATTGTGATAATTTGATAGCCAATCGATAATCCTAATCCCGTGCCTTTACCTACTGGTTTAGTGGTAAAAAATGGATTAAATAACTGGTTCCTCACCGATTCTGTTATTTCTGGCCCGTTGTTGCTAATTCGGATTTCTACCACTTCACTGTCTGAAAGTTTGGTAGAAATTTTGATGAGGCGGCGATTAGCTTCATTGCCTGCAATCGACGCGCTGTGGCTGTCCTCTTCTAAAGCATCAATAGCATTAGCCAGGATATTCATAAACACTTGATTTAGCTGTCCCGGATAGCACTCTATTTGGGGTAAATTGCCATATTCTTTGATAATTTGAATTTTCCCCAAACCGGGCTTAGCATTCAATCTGCTTTGCAAAATCATCAGTGTGCTGTCAATTCCTTCGTGAACGTCGGCTAATTTCATTTCTGCTTCGTCATGGCGCGAAAAAATTCGCAGCGACTTGACAATACCGAGAATGCGCTCGGCCCCGTTTTTCATAGAAATTAATATTTTTGGTAGATCATAGATAATAAAATCTAAATCTACAGACTGGAGTTTTTCTTTAAGTGTGGGTAGGGGATTCGGATACTGCTCTTGATAGATATTCACCAATTCTAGCAAACTATCGGCCTACTCGCGAGCGTGAGTAACATTCGCGTAAATAAAGTTAATCGGATTGTTGATTTCATGAGCAACCCCAGCGACCAATTGCCCCAAAGATGACATTTTTTCGCTTTGAATTAGCTTTGATTGAGCCTGCTGCAATTCAGACAAGGTTTGTTCGAGCTGTTGAGTTTGAGACTTTAACTCTGCGGTGCGTTCCTCAACTCGAATTTCTAATTCTTCTTTAGCTTTTTGTAGTGCCGCTTCTGCTAATTGGCGATCGACAATTTCCGCTTCTAGGAGTCGGTTTGCCAATTCTAACTGTTGAGTTTGAGACTTTAGCTCTGCGGTGCGTTCCTCAACTCGAATTTCTAATTCTTCTTTGGCTTTTTTTAGTGCAGCTTCTGCTAATTGGCGATCGACAATTTCCGCTTCTAGGAGTCGGTTGGCGGATTCTAACTGTGCGGGACTGGGAAGTGCTAGGGCTTGAGGCATTAAGTCTACCAAAAGTATGGCTGTAGCAAATGAAATAATGGCAGTAATTGCTTTCATTGTTCCTGAAAGCCAATAGGTAGGATGCCAAAGTGTCCAGACTTCAAATATGTGAGTGATTCCACAGGCGACGATAAAGCCTCCAAACATGGTAAAGATCCAGTCAAAGGGCAAATCTTCGCGTTTGGAAATAAAATAAATCAGTGTAATCGGGATAGAGAAATACGCTAGTGCAATGAGCGAATCTGAGACCAGGTGAAGCCAGACTAACGGGGTCTGCCAGAGATAGCAGTGACCGTGAGGAATAAATGACCCGGAACTAAAAAAAGTTTTCCACATTTCCTGCATAATATTTCCTTTGAGTTGTGAGAAAATGGACTCGGACTGGTGTCAATTAATTGCAACCAGGGGTTTCTTTCACCTGCGGCTTAATCACCTATGCGTTCATATTCTCTGTTAGCTTCAGCAAAAATCAATCTGTATTTGGAAATCATAGGCGATCGCCCCGACGGATATCACGAATTGGCGATGGTACTTCAAAGCATAAATTTAGCCGATCGAATTGACTTACGCGCGATCGGTACGGACACGATTCGCGTGCGCTGCGATCACCCGCAAGTCCCTCCTGATAAGAATAACCTGGCCTACCGGGCGGCGGATTTGTTGGCGAAGCAATTCCCCGATGCTTTGGCGAAATACGGCGGAGTCGAGATTGCCATTCACAAGCAGATTCCAGTGGCGGCGGGGCTTGCCGGCGGTTCGGCCAATGCGGCTGCGGTTTTAGTCGGGATGGATTTGCTGTGGCAATTGGGACTTACTCAGTCGGAGTTGCAAGAGTTGGGGGGAACTTTGGGTTCGGATGTGCCTTTTTGCATTGCTGGAGGTACGGCTTTGGCAACTGGTCGCGGAGATAAACTGTCGCCTCTGCCTGATTTGGCGGGCTTTTCTGTGGTTTTGGCGAAGTACCGCAACCTCAGTATTTCTACGGCATGGGCGTATCAAACTTATCGCCAGCAGTTCAGTAGTTCCTATTGTGCAGCGGAAGATTTGGAGTGTCGCCGGCAACGGCTGCATTCGGGGCCGATGGTGGGGGCGATCGCCCAAAAAGATCGATCAAAAATTGGTCAATTGCTGCACAACGATTTAGAAAAAGTTGCTTTGCCTGTGTACCCGCAGGTGTTGCAGTTGCGGCAGGCTTTTGAGTCGGCGGGGGCTTTGGGAACGATGATGTCGGGTTCCGGGCCGACGGTGTTTGCGCTGGCAGAGTCTTCAGAGCAGGCTCAGCAAGTTATGGAACGGGTTAAAACTGCGATCGCCTCTCCAGATTTGGATTTTTGGGTAGCACAGTTTAGCAATACTGGAATTCAGATTTTTTCGGAGGGAAACGAGACGAAACCGCCGATTTCGAGGGTGTAACTCGAAGAGAGTGCGATCGCGATCGCCCGTAAAACCTGTTTAACAGGTGATGGTCAAGATGAATCTAACTTTTCGCAGAGTCTATTGAGATCGAAGAACTGATAATATGTCATGCAATACCGATTTTAGTTTTGGTGAATTAACCAGAAATCTAAAATCTAAAATCTAAAATCTAAAATCGCCATGACTGATTTAACTAATCCAAATTCTACTTCTAAACCTCTGAGTTCGGCTGAAGATGCAACCTCTGCATCTTCCACGCCACCGACGATTTTGCGGTGCGTGATGGGTTCGCTGATCGCGGGCGGGTTTGCGGCTGCTTTGTACGCACTAACTTTGTCTATAGTCCAAACTTTTGCAAATTCGCCCATTCATTCTGACAATGTGACTGCGATTAACATTGGCGCGGCTGTGCGAACTTTAGTCATGGGGATTGTGGCTTTGGGCGCGGGTGTTTTTGCTTTTGCATCTTTGGGTTTGATGCTGCTGGCTTTGCAACTTGTGATTCAAAAGTTGCTGAAAAAGCCCGATAGGTCTTCTGGTGTTTAAGCGTTATGTCTGTTACCAGATAAATATCAGTGCAATTATTTATTGTCACAGCAAGTGCTTAACTGGTAGTGAAACTAATTTGGCTAATTTCTCAGCAACATCTACCCGGTGACATTTATCGGGATTCATTTCAGCACATAACAATAGAACTGTGCCTTGCTGAGTGATTTCTGCAACTTCACGCAAAGCAGCTTTGGCTTTTTTTTTATTGGGCGGCATCCATTTTTGGGTGCCAGATGTATTTCCTAAATCGATTTTGGAAATGTATTCAATGTTTTGTGAAAAGCAAAATTCTTCAATTTTATCCCCATACCATCTGCGAGTCCAAGCGCGAGGATTTTTCCTAACATCAATGACATATTTAATATCATAATTTTGCAGATATGCTAAAAATAAGTCGTAGTTTTTTCGATTTCCATAACCAAAGGTAAAGATGTATTCATTTTCAGGTAGTTCAGATTCATTACATCTCTTACAAAAATCTTCAACTTCCTCTTCACTCGTCGTGCTAAGAGAAATTTGGGGGGATTGAGAAGATTGATTTTTGGTGCAAATAAGTTTATCCATCGTAATTTTAGAATTAGAACAAGGTAAGCTGAGTATGAGAAACTATGGGCGGATAAAATAAGCCAATTATCATAAAATTACTTTTTTTATAGTTTTTTAAGTTTCCTACTATAAAGTATAAATCCTTATTGCCTAAAAATTCAACCTCTAGTTTTTGCCTTACTTTTTCGATGGCATCATGCTCTTTGGCAAGTGGGGTTAAACTCTGAGATTTATCTCTACATTTCCTATAAAGTTCTTTAATTTCCCAATCACTAATACTATACCGATGTTCGTCGCCATCTTCATCAATAAAATTATACCCAAACTTATATGGGATTTTTTCAAGTTCTATTGTTGGCTCAAACAAATCTAACTGATCGATAACTCCTTGCTGCTTTGAACTCCACTCACGTGTGGTTTCTTCACAGAAATACTTTTTAATAGTTCGTGGTTTAATAATCCCTAGAGACTTATCTTGATTTTGTATATCCCGAATCGATCTGAACTGTAGTGGTAAAATAAGTTTTTTTCGTTCACTCCAGTTATTACTCGTGCCAATTTTTTTGACAACTTCTATTGATTCATCATCAATCCTAAAACTTTCCAATCTATAATCTTTCTCATCTCTTTCTATTTTAGCACTTATAATAGACCATCTTGGATAACGCCGATCGAAATCTAATTGTCGGAAGCGAATAGGATAAATGCGAACCCACTTAAGTGGTTTTTCTTCCTCATCCAAGATAACTCCCGCTGTGCATACGGTTTCTCGATATTTTGTACTAATTGATGGATATGTCTTAGTTGCAATTAATATTTTTTGGGTTTCCATAATATGTAATTAGGATTTATTTTCAGACAATAGCTAGCCATCCATTTATGTATACCATAAACTATAATTTATGGCAATAGCCAAGACATTCTCTATAATGAATAGTAGTATGTCCCAAACGGTTATAAGTGAGATTGTGAATGGAATGAGCGCTCGGTTGTCGATTTTTGACTAATTTTAGCAGCCACTCTTGACATTGCATACGTTGAAGAGTTATGAGAAACCTCCTTTGCCAGACTATATATATGATAAAGTGCGCCCAACAAATCCTACATTTAAAGATTTCGATCGAGTTTTAAAGTTGTTTGTGGTATAATTCTGCGGGACTGTAGCAGAAAGGGGTGCTTTTTGATGAAAGCAGAATTTTATTTTGACTGTCACAAATATATTTGCAGTTTAGTTCAAGTTGATTTTGTCAAAGAATTAAAAATAAAAAATCATCAAGGTTTTGTTTTGGCTGTTAAGCAAGGACAAAAGATTGGACTTTTGGGAAAAAGTCGGCATAATGCTAAACAAGTTGATGTATCTAAGCCACATTTTTATAATGTAATTAAAGCAGCAATGAGCGCTTTGGAATTAGAAACTAAAAATGAGGTGATATTAGAGAGAAATCGAACTCTTGCTGATGCCGAAGAAATGATTCAGCAGCAAAACCGAGAAATTCGCGTTCTCAACGAACAGATTAGAATGCTTGGAACTAAGGTTGATGAATTGTCAAGGGAAAAGCAGCAGTTATCAATGCAGCTAGTAGAAAAGCCAATCAGAGAAACTGAAATTAGTCAAGAACTTGATGACTTTCCTGCTTTCGAGGAAGATTTAGTGGCGGCGGAAATTGAGCCGGGGCTTGAAGAAACTGAAATTAGTCAAAAAATCGAAGAATTGTCGGTTCAAGCTTCTGGGTTAGCGGTGCAGTTAATCGCAAATCAACAGAATTCGGAGGAGATTGAGGAAGAGGAAGAAATCAGCGGGGGCGAAATTGAAATTGTGGATTTAGAAATTATAGAAGAAGTAGAAGAAAATCTCAAAGAAGTAGAAATTCAAGGAGGCGAAAGAGAAATTAAACGACTGCCTAAAAGACCTTCCAACAGAAAAATGAGAAAGAAATCTTAATACTTTAGTTATATAGCAATCCTCGCATCATTTGTGAATTTCTTACGGACTCGCAGCGGGTTCGGGGAGGGTTGGGGTGGCGTAAAAATTTACGACTCCTGCAAGGATTGCTAGAGAAGCGCTTTTAATCCATAACACCGATCGCCCTTACCTACTTTTTACTAGACAAAAACCTATTCCCTAAATAATTGAGCAAAGCGCTTTAACACCTTCAGGACAGTGTACAACCCATCCTTGCTCCGCAGCGTGAAAGAATACGACTCCGCATACTTAGGTGTTCCTTGATTGGTCACTTTCAGGAAAATAAAATCAATCCCATTTGTGACAAATCCCAAAGCAGGCTTTTCAGGATGAGGATTTCCCAGCATATATGCTAAAGCTTGGGGAATTCCTACTTCTAGCGAGTATTGTGACTTCTTAGCCTCAATTACCAATACCCAAAAATCCGGGGTAAAAACCAGTAAATCGAGGCGCCCTTTGACAATCGTTCCCTCATCTTGAGATTCAATTATCACCTCTTTTTCAGCACTCAAGTAAAAAGGAGCGCGATAAAAACCTGCTAGTCTTAATAGCGGAGCAAGCACAACCAATTTAACAACTGGCTCAAGTATTGGATACTTGGACAAGTGCATATAATCGGCTGTTACTTCATCTAGTGCTTGCTTTTCCGAGTCTGTTAGTTCCGGTAAATCATCTTGCCATTCTCGGAAAAATTGCTCGTCGTCTATCCGCTGTAAACCAAACTTTGCTTCTAAGTCATAGAGGATTATATTTTGGGCTTGAATTGTTTCCACCATAATTTTATCTCCTTGCTTTTTCTTTAATTAGATAAATTTGCACGTTCATTTTTCGATTTTTCTCTTTTGGTTTTGCGAGCCAACAAGGTAAAATACTATTATCCTAGCATTTGCCCACCAAATTTTTCTCAGCCATTAAGTATTCCGGTATCCAGAATCTATATACCGACATGAGGATAGCTACAGCCAGAAAAATATCAACATCCTCTCCCATCTCTTCTGTGGGTAACAAGCAAAATAATTTATCAAATTCCTGTACATTAGCTTTGATGTTATCACAGTTATCTAAAAGTTCGTCCGGCTAAATGCAGTGAATTCCTCCTTCATCTTCATAAAAATATTATTTTTTAGTCAAGAAGTGTGACGGTTTTAGTTCTGCCATCAGATAATCTAGCTTGTGAAACTCTGCTTCCAAAATGATCGCGACGATATCTTCCCCGTCTTACTGTAAGAGAATTCGATCGCCCTTTAACATCACTCGTTTATTTATGGCGATCGCATTTTCCCGCAATTCCTCAACATTTAAACGAAAAAATCCCTCACCTGCGATCGCCCGTTTTCCCCCCGCAGCCTCACCCACAACAGAATTTTGGCAAGAATCCAGGGCGATCGGTAAAATTACAGGTACGATGGCTACGCCCCGGCTTGCGCCTACGAACTATTGTTAGCAGCATTAAATCCTTCAGTAATTAGTCATTTGCCAACAGTCACATAAATGTTGACAATATTGCACAATAGATAAAATTGTAAATATATAGCACCTGCGTTTTTTTGACCGCTTATGAATAGCAAATTCCTCGATCGCCTCCACCACCCCTCACGCCCCGTCATCGTCTTCGACGGCGCCATGGGAACCAACCTGCAAGTCCAAAACCTCACCGCAGAAGACTTTGGCGGCAAAGAATACGAAGGTTGCAACGAATATCTCGTCCACACCAAACCGGAAGCTGTCGCCAACGTGCACCGGGGATTCCTCGAAGCAGGGGCCGATGTCATCGAAACAGACACCTTCGGCGCTGCTTCCATCGTGCTCGCCGAGTACGATTTGGCAGACAAAGCATATTATCTCAACAAAACTGCCGCCGAACTCGCCAAGGGTATCGCCGCCGAATTTTCCACGCCAGAAAAACCTCGATTTGTCGCAGGATCGATCGGGCCAGGCACCAAATTGCCCACATTAGGACACATCGATTTCGACACACTCACCACCGCTTTTACCGAACAAGCAGAAGGACTTTATGACGGCGGCGTTGACTTATTTATTGTCGAAACTTGTCAAGATGTGCTGCAAATTAAATCAGCATTAAATGCCATTGAAGAAGTATTTAAGAAAAAAGGTGCGCGAATTCCGTTAATGGTATCAGTCACAATGGAAGCCACCGGCACAATGTTAGTCGGTTCCGACATCAGCGCCGCCCTAGCCATTTTGCAGCCGTACCCGATCGACATTTTAGGCCTCAACTGCGCCACCGGGCCCGATCGCATGGCCGAACATGTCAAATACCTTTCCGAACATTCGCCCTTCGTCGTTTCCTGCGTTCCCAACGCTGGTTTACCCGAAAACATCGGCGGCCACGCGCACTACAAACTCACGCCAATAGAATTAAAAATGGCCTTGATGCGCTTTGTCGAAGACTTAGGCGTGCAAGTCATCGGTGGCTGCTGCGGCACCCGCTACGATCACATCCGCGAACTATCAGAAATTGGCAAAACTCTTAAACCCAAAATCCGCGAAATTACTTGGGAACCTTCCGCCGCTTCAATTTACACCGCCCAACCCTACGAACAAGAGAATTCCTTCTTAATTGTCGGCGAAAGACTCAACGCCAGCGGTTCCAAAAAATGCCGCGATTTGCTAAACGCTGAAGACTGGGATGGTTTAGTCGCAATGGCCAGGGAACAAGTGCGAGAAGGCGCGCACATTCTTGATATCAACGTTGATTATGTCGGCCGCGACGGCGTGCGCGACATGAAAGAATTAGTGTCCCGGGTTGTGACTAATGCAACTCTCCCTTTAATGCTGGATTCCACAGAATGGGAAAAGATGGAAGCTGGCTTAAAAGTTGCGGGCGGCAAATGCTTGCTGAATTCCACTAACTACGAAGACGGAGAACCGCGTTTTTATCAAGTTTTGGAGTTGGCGAAAAAATACGGCGCGGGCATAGTTATTGGTACAATTGACGAAGACGGGATGGCAAGAACTGCTGACCAAAAATTTGCGATCGCCCAACGCGCATATAACGCCGCCGTCGCCTACGGAATTACCGCCGAGGAAATCTTTTTTGACACCCTAGCTTTGCCCATTTCCACCGGGATTGAAGAAGACAGAAAAAACGGCAAAGCTACCATCGAATCCATCCGCCGCATCCGCCAAGAACTGCCAGGTTGTCACGTAATTTTAGGAGTTTCTAACATTTCCTTCGGTTTGAATCCGGCGGCGCGGCAAGTTTTGAATTCCATGTTTTTGCACGAAGCGATGCAAGCCGGGATGGACTCGGCAATTGTCAGCCCGAATAAGATTTTGCCGATCGCCAAAATCGACCCCAAACACCAAGAAATCTGCCGTAAACTCATTTACGACGAACGGGAGTTTGACGGCGATATTTGCGTTTACGACCCCTTGGGCGACCTGACAACGGTGTTTGCGGGCAAAACTACCAAGCGCGATCGTACAGAAGACGCAAGCCTCCCGGTAGAAGAACGCCTCAAGCAGCACATCATCGACGGCGAACGCATTGGACTCGACATCCAACTCGCCAAAGCATTAGAAACCTATCCGCCCCTCCACATTATCAATACTTTCCTATTAGACGGGATGAAAGTAGTCGGAGAATTGTTTGGTTCTGGACAAATGCAACTGCCATTTGTATTGCAGTCAGCAGAAACCATGAAAGCGGCAGTTGCCTATTTAGAACCGTACATGGAAAAGTCCGAATCCGGCGACAACGCCAAAGGAACATTCATCATCGCTACTGTCAAAGGCGACGTTCACGACATCGGCAAAAACTTAGTTGATATTATCCTATCAAACAACGGCTACCGAGTGATAAACTTGGGTATTAAACAGTCAGTTGACAATATCATCGAAGCCTACGAAAAGCACAAAGCTGACTGTATTGCGATGAGTGGCTTGCTGGTAAAATCCACCGCATTTATGAAAGAAAATCTGGAAGTATTCAACCAGAAAGGAATCACGGTTCCGGTAATTTTGGGCGGCGCGGCTTTGACTCCCAAGTTTGTACATGAAGACTGCCAAAATACTTACCAAGGTAAAGTAATTTATGGCAAAGATGCGTTTTCTGACTTGCACTTTATGGAGAAACTCATGCCAGCCAAATCTGCGGGTAAATGGGAAGATTTGCAAGGATTTTTAGATGAAATAGGGCAGGATAATGGGGCGGTTAAAGAAGCTAAAGCTGCGCCAGAAACTTCTGTAGAAGATGCGAAGAAAGCAGACACTCCTGTGGTGATAGATACCAAGCGATCCGAAGCAGTTGCAGCAGATATCGATCGCCCGACTCCTCCTTTCTGGGGGACGAAACTGTTGCAGGGAGAAGAGATCCCCTTTGAGGAGATTTTCTGGCACTTAGATTTGCAAGCGTTAGTTGCCGGTCAGTGGCAGTTCCGCAAGCCAAAAGACCAATCGCGCGAAGAATACGATGCTTTCTTAGCTGAGAAAGTTTATCCCATATTGAAAGAGTGGAAACACAAAATTATCACCGAAAAGTTACTGCATCCGCAAGCAATTTACGGGTATTTTCCCTGTCAAGCTGAAGGCAATTCTTTGCATTTGTACGATCCGCAAATTATGAATGGCGGGCAAGATGTATCGACACCCGCTGCAACATTCACATTTCCCCGGCAAAAATCGGCGCGCAGGCTGTGCATTGCCGACTTCTTCGCCCCCAAAGAATCGGGTAAAATCGATGTATTTCCGATGCAAGTAGCGACAGTGGGAGAAATTGCTACAGAGTACGCGCAAAAGCTATTTGCTAACCATCAATATACCGACTATCTCTACTTTCACGGATTAGCGGTGCAGACGGCGGAAGCAATAGCAGAATGGACTCACGCGCGAATTCGGCGGGAATTGGGATTTGGTAGCGAAGAACCGGACAACATTCGCGATATGCTAGCGCAAAGATATCGCGGTTCGCGGTACAGTTTCGGCTATCCCGCTTGTCCGAACATGGCGGATCAGTACAAGCAACTGGAATTGTTAAAGTGCGATCGTATCAACCTCTACATGGATGAAAGCGAACAACTTTATCCCGAACAATCAACAACCGCAATTATCACCTATCACCCAGCCGCCAAATACTTCAGCGCTTAATTTATAGGGTGCGCTATAAGCACCTTTGTCTCGTTTTTCTCGTTCCTTCTCCTCGTTCCCAGGCTCTGCCTGGTAACGCAGATCCAGAGGCTCTGCCTCCATTTAACAACCAGGAGGCAGAGCCTCAAGAAATGCGTTCCCAGGTAGAACCTGGGAACGATAAAAAAAATAGTTCACGAATTAAACCAACAAAAAAGCACCTTAACAAAAGTGCTTTCATGAATATAAACTTTCCGTATCTGACGAAACTTTTACGAGTAATTCCGGGGAGTGCGAGCGCCGGCAGATGCTCCTACCATCGAAGCAACTAAACCCAATAGTGAGCCGAACAAAAACGACCAACCAGCTTTCGCAGCATTACCAGCAATATTGCGAGTATCCTGAGCAGTTACGTTAGGCGCTTGGTTCGGCAAATCGACCCCGCCCGGCTGCTGCGCTTGATTAATTGCTTCTCCCGCATTCGCAGCTATGACGCCAAAAGTACCGGCCACGCCATTTGCTAACAGCCAAGAGCCAATTGTTAAGGTCGTTGCCCACAAAATTGCTCCGTTCAAAAGCGCTGTGTTGCGATTCATCGGGCCGCAAGCGCGAGCAGTTACCCAACCGCCAACGGCCAAGCTAATTAACAAACTGATAATTGACCAAATTCCGACGCCGGCACCCACGTCCCCTGAAATAGTGCGCGGAGCTCCTGAACCAGCAATGCTGCTCAACCCGATCGCAGCGCCCAATGCACTTAACACCAGTTGTGTGCCGATCGCAATTACCAAACCTGAAAAAATCGGGCCCCAACGTACTCGATCGTGGTATTCCATCACTGAATTTACGACCACGGGTTCGGTACCAACGTTATCTACAGGTCTATTTACGTATGACATAGGTTTTTTTTTCCTCTGAGATTTGCTTTAATTTTTAACAATCTTTCACCTTAAGCATTGATTGTGGCTGAGATTGATAAAAACTATATCTGCCTGGGGAAATAACCAGTATCTATGTCTGAAGAAAGAAACAAAAAAGTCATCCGCCCCCAGCCACCCGCTATTAGCTAATGACTGATGACTGATGACTGATGACTGATAGCTATTTTATCCCGTTGGAAAAGTTCCCGGATGTATACAGGAAATGCGGACGTATACAGAAAAAACAGCTTAACGCAATCTTACAGCCGTTCCAACGGCAGTAATCAGCAGCAAAGCCCCGTTTGAGTCTACATTAATCGTGCCGGTGTCAACTTCCACCCCGATTACGGCATTGGCGCCGAGGCGCTGGGCCCGTTTTTCCAGTTCCGCGAGGGCATCTCGCTGTCCTTTGAGAAACACTTCCTCGTAACTGCCGGTGCGTCCGCCGATGATGTCGCGAATGCCCGCGAAGAAATCTCGCAGGGCATTGGTGCCGTAGACAATCTCAGCAGTTACAATTCCCAGATAAGATTGAATTTCTGCTCCTTGGATGATATCAGTTGTTGTTACAATCATCAGTTGGCCTCAATCGCGAAAATTTTGAGTGGGTCTTGTTCTGTAGATTTACTACATCTCGCCGCTCAAAAATTCCTGGTAAATCATAAGTTGTCAGCTTGGCAAGCTGACAGCAACTCGCTCTTCCATTCCACATACTCTTTGAAACACATGGCCGTGCACAAACAAAGTCTCTTGGTATTCAGTACGTTGCTAGTAGCAGGATTCGCTGTCGCAGCGCCGCAGATAGCGCTCTCAGCAGAAACAGTCGTTCAAGTCAACCCTCAAAATGATTCAAATTTAGATGCTCTGCTGCGACAAGGGCGCGAGTTTGTAGATGTAGGAGACTACAGTAGGGCGATCACCATTTATCAGGAAGCGGCACGTTTAGATACGGAAAACCCGCGCATTTTTTCTGGTATTGGCTATTTAGAAGCACGTCAAGGCAACTATCAAGCCTCAGTAGAATTTTACCAACAAGCGATCGGTCTGGAACCGAACAATGCTGACTTCCAATACGCCTTAGGATATGCTATGGCGAAGTTGCAAAACTATCCTGCAGCAGCCTCCGCTTACCGCCGCGCCGCTGCGCTCGATCGCAAAAATGTCAATGCCCGGATCGGTCTGGGAGTGGTACTCTTTCAGCAAAAAGATTACAGCGGTTCTTTTAAAGCATACCAAGAGGCGCTCGCCCTCGATCCGAAAAGTTGGCAAGCTTATTCTTCAATGGGTTTAGTATTGATCCAGCAGGGAAATTTTGCCAGTGCTGTCACCGTGCTTCTAGAAGCAGCCCAACTCGCTCCCAAACAAGCCGGTGTCCAATTAAAATTAGGCACTGCTTTGCTGCGTGCCGGCTATACTTCCGAAGGGCTAGCAGCTTTTGAAGAAGCTGCCAAATTGGAGCCTCGAAATCCAGAAGTGCAGCTAGAAATTGGCGAACTTCTCCAGACCCAAAAGGATTTCGACGGAGCGCTGGTAGCTTATCAGCGGGCTATTGTGGTGCGACCAAATTTAGTGGAAGCACACGCAGGAATCGGGGAAATTCAACTGGAAAAACAAGATTTTTTAGGAGCTATTGCCACTTTTAAGCGAGTGATCAGGCTCGATCCAGACCGGGCAGAAGCTTATTACAATATGGGTACGGCACTCAAAGCACGCGATCGCAAATCCGAAGCAATTGAAGCTTTTCAACAAGCCCTCGACACTTACCGTCAGCAAGGCAACAATGATGGTGTACAAAAAGCTGAGGCTGCGCTCCAGCAACTAAAGTAATCTGTCTCAATGTACTAATAGGTAATTGGCTAGCAGTTTTGAGTGTGGAGTAAGTAATTTTCCTAGGGTTTAACTCCTTCCACTCGCCGTTTTGCAAGGACAAAAGCAATCTCAAAACTGTTTCTATTGCCTATTTTCTATGCCCCCTTTCCTCTTTCTTCTTCCTTCTTACTTCGTTTCCTTAAGTTTTTAATTTAATGCAGATAAATGTGGCTAAATAGAGTATAATATTGGCGCGATTGGAGAAGGGTGAGCGCTCTGTAAATTTAAAAAGAAATAAGGGCGCTCGCACAACAGACTTTTGTCAAAGCTCCATCTTTTGTAATATGCTGAAAAGGCTTACTAACAATGAATCTATTTCTATTGGTAGAGACGACCAAGTTGTTAACATTTGTAAAATAAGCAAAATATCCTATCCCTAGAACTTCGTCTATTATGCAAACGTATGATGTCATTATCATAGGCGCAGGTCACAACGGACTCGTCTGTGCGTCTTATCTGCTGAAAGCTGGATATACAGTCCTCTTGTTAGAAAAACGTTCAGTTCCCGGCGGCGCGGCAACTACTGAAGCTGCGATTCCCGAATTGCCGGACTTTAAATTCAATATGTGCGCGATCGACCACGAATTTATCCATTTAGGGCCAGTTGTAGAAGAATTAGAACTGGAAAAACACGGTTTAGAATATCTTTTCTGCGATCCAGTTGCCTTTTGTCCGCATCCCGACGGAAAATATTTCTTAGCGCACAAATCTGTAGAAAAAACTTGTGCTGAAATTGCCCGCTACAGCGAGCGCGATGCTAAAAAATATGCCGAATATACAGACTTTTGGCAGCGGGCTTTAGGTGCAATGGTTCCGATGTTTAATGCCCCACCAAAATCTCTCATAGATATTGCAGGCAACTACGATATTGCAAAGATCAAAGATTTATTGTCAGTCATCGGTTCACCCGACAAAACGCTGGACTTTATTCGCACGATGCTCACCAGCGCTGAAGACCTTCTCAACGAGTGGTTTGACGAGGAATTTATCAAAGCACCCCTAGCAAGATTCGCCGCAGAACTCGGCGCGCCTCCTTCGCAAAAAACCCTTGCTGTAGGCGCAATTATGCTGGCAATGAGACACAATCCCGGCATGGCAAGACCGCGCGGAGGGACGGGTGCATTAGTGCAAGCGCTGCTTAATGTA
Source organism: Microcoleus sp. AT3-D2 (assembly GCF_036705715.1). NCBI lineage: Bacteria > Bacillati > Cyanobacteriota > Cyanophyceae > Oscillatoriales > Microcoleaceae > Microcoleus > Microcoleus sp. AT3-D2. The sequence goes on from NZ_JAUBVE010000035.1 coordinate 41,968, forward strand.
GTGAAAAAATACTCGGGTGTGGTACTTACCGACCAGCACGTAGAGAAAATATTAGTTGATGATGGTCGCGCTGTGGGAGTTCGAGTTGCCAACGGCACGGAATACCGCGCTACAAAAGGTGTCATTTCTAATATTGATGCTAAGCGCTTGTTTCTGCACTTAATGGACTCCAGCGATGTTGACAGTGCCGACCCGGATTTGCGGGAAAGATTAGAGCGCAAAATTGTTAACAACAACGAGACTATTCTCAAAATAGACTTAGCTCTCAATGAAGCGCCTAGATTCGAGCGCTGGAATCATAGGGACGAATATTTAATCGGTTCTGTGTTGATTGCAGACTCGGTGAGACACGTTGAAATTTCTCACAGCGACCCTTCAATCGGCAGAATCCCCGACTCTGACCCATCGATGTATGTAGTGTTTCCGACGGTACTAGACCCGTCAATGGCTCCCCCCGGACATCATACGGCTTGGATTGAATTTTTTGCTCCTTACATGATCGAAAATGCTGAAGGAACCGGCCAGCACGGTACGGGTTGGACGGATGAGCTTAAAAACAAAGTTGCCGATCGCTGTATTGATAAATTAGCAGAATACGCGCCAAATATCAAAAATGCAATTATCGGCCGCCACGTGGAAAGTCCGGCGGAATTGGGAGAGCGTTTGGGGGCTTTGAAGGGAAATTATTATCATGTTGATATGACGCTAGATCAGATGATATTTTTCCGTCCTTTACCGGAGTTGGCGAATTACAAAACGCCGATAGACGGTTTGTTTCTGACGGGGGCGGGAACGCATCCGGGTGGATCGATTTCGGGTATGCCGGGACGCAATACCGCTCGCGTTTTCATGCACTCGCAGCAGCCTTTCGCCCAGACTTTCGCAGATGCGGCTAATACTCTGAAATCGACGGCTAAGTCGGTATTTCGGAGTAATGAGAAGTAAGATTTTTAGCAACCGCAGATGAACGCAGATAAACGCAGATGAATCACATCTGCGTTTGTTTGTGTTAATTTATTCCCTGTGCCAGTATTTCTTTTGCTTGATGCCGCATCAAAGGAAAACGAAGCGCGATCGCATTCAATACTTTATCTAAATCTGGGGCATCTTTGGCAATATTTGGCGCTGGCTCGCGTTCCGTCAAATCTGTTAAAATAGTTAAAATGTGCTGAGCAAAATCTTCATCAGCCTTATCCAACAAATCCACTAGCTTCGCGATATCTTCTTTCGCGCCTAACCAGTACCTTGCACCCATTAACTCAGCTTTTACTGATAAAGGAAATTCCGAGTTTAGATAGTTTTCAAGTTTTGGCAATAGCTGCGGCGTACCTAAAAGCCCGATCGAGTTAGCAGCATAACATCTAACAGCTTCATCCTCATTAGTATCCAGCAGTGAAAGTTCGAGAGTGTTTATGGCTTGAGATTTTCCTAAATACCCGAGAGTTTCTGCTGCTGATGCGCGAACTAGCGCTGAAGGATCTTTTCTCAGCAAATATTCTATAGATTCAACTGCTGGGGTATAATCAATATCTCCAAGAGCCTCCACGGCTTCAGACCTCACCAGTTCTTCTTCGTCGTCCAGCAAGTTCATTAATGCAGGGCCAACTGTCTCTACTTCCTGGCTTCCCAGATAACCCAATGCTTCTGCTGCGGTGAATCGGATAGCTGCATCTGGTGACTTCAGCAACCTCATTATTTTCGGTGCAGCCTCATAAACTTCTGCATCAACTAGATCGAGAATTGCTCCGGCTTGCCTAGTTGGTTCGTCTGAATCGCAATCATCCAGAAGCAGTTCAATACTTTGCTTGTTCATAATTTTAACCTGCTCTAATTTAATCTTTTTATCGGTGGCGACTGCGACGCTTTTTTTTAGCTTTTTGAGTTGTTTTTATTTTCTGAATTTTAACTTTGTCATCATTGCGCTCAGCATTTTCCATAAGTATTTTCAGCGCTTCACCCATTGATGCTACTGACCCATATTGCATGAGTTGCTGAGCTTCTTTTAAAATCCCCGTGTCAGCGACGTTGCCTTCAGAAGTCATGTTTCTGTTTTGCCATAGTGTTTAAATACTAAAAATAATAAGTAAAATGCCGCTCGCCCATTGAGGCATCCTCAAACCTAGCGCGTTCGACTGACTTTTATTGTAGCATAACGGGAAAATTCCTAATCTTTGAAAACTCGCTTTGTTAACCAGACAGTTGTTAAACCAAAGGCTTGTTTGACTAGAACAATACTGGTGAACTGACTGTAGGGCATGGTTGTATGGGAGAATTGCTGGGCCCGGGATCGCCTGCGGATGCCCGGGATCTCGCCCTTGATGCCTAATATTACCGCAAATTCATCCTTTGTGCAGATGGAAATTATGCCTGAATATAGAAAAACTTATATTAGCCTTACCCTTTTTTGAGCGATGACAAACCGAGTGTTGATTGTCGGCGGGCGGGGACGAATTGGCAGCAGCGTTGCCCAAGACCTCGTTACCCATACCGACGCAGAAATTACTGTTACCGGACGCAACTCTGAAGCCTCTATTGGGCCTGGATTGCCGCCGGATCGGGTGCAGTACCAAACTTTTGATTTAGCAGACAGTGCAGCCCTGCAAAAAGCTGTTTCAGAGTCTAATCTTGTCGTTCACTGTGCGGGGCCTTTTCACTACCGAGACGCCGGCGTGCTGAAAACTTGCATCGAAGCAGGTGTTAATTATACTGATGTCAGTGACAGCCGCAGTTTTACTCGCAGAGCTTTAGAATTGCGCGAAGCAGCTAAAAATGCTGGGATTACTGCTATTATTAACACGGGGATTTTCCCCGGTGTGTCTAACAGCATGGTGCGCCGAGATGTGGAGCAATTAGATGAAGCAGAACACATCCATTTGAGTTATGTAGTCGGAGGTTCTGGCGGCGCTGGCGTTACCGTCATGAGAACTACTTTTTTAGGTTTGCAAACTCCTTTTGATGTTTGGGCCGATCGCCAGTGGCAGCAAGTAAAACCCTACAGCGATCGCGAAACAATTGAATTTCCCGCACCCTATGGCAAAACAGGGGTTTACTGGTTCGATATGCCGGAAGCAATCACTTTGCCCGAAACTTTCCCCGTCAAATCAGTGGTGACTAAATTCGGTACGTCTCCCGACCTTTACAATCACCTTACCTGGTTTGTTGCCAAGTATTGGCCGACTAGCTGGCTCAAAAATAACTCCGTGATTGAATTTCTCTCCTACGTCAGTTACGGAATGACCAGTGTTACTAATAGTTTTAGTGGGGTTGGTGTGGCAGTGCGATCGCAAGTGACCGGTCTCAAAAACGGTCAACCCGCTAAAGTTTCCTCGACAGCGATACACCCCAGTGCTGCCGTCGCTACGGGCATCGGTACTGGCAGCATAGCTCAATTAATGTTAGAAGGAAAACTGGAAAAACCCGGAGTTTGGTCGGTCGAACAAGCTCTTTCTACTGAGCTATTTGAACGAGCTATGCAGAACAGAAAACTAGACATAGAGCAGGTTTTTTTGTAGTTAGTAGGTTATTTTTAGCAATTTAAAATGTTGGGAAATGGGATTTTTGCCCGAACTGCGAAGACGCAAAAGACGCGCCGAAATAGAAGAGTCAGGGGCTTCGTAATTGATGAGAAAACCCCTAGATAGGGTTCCTCGCAGGAATTGCGATCGCCCCTGATAGGAGATGAGTTCCGCTTGTCTAACTAATCTATCTTTTGGTAGAAGTAATAATAACAAGCAGGCGCTTAAGATATTGGAGGTCACGGGAAACATCCCTTTTGGCTCGCTCTAGATGCGGTAGCTGCGACAAAGATTGCGCTTGAACCAAGGTTGTCAATGTGCGATCGCAGTTAAGGGGCGACAAACACCATAATTTTTGCGGAAAAATACGAGGAGAAGTTGATATGAAGCGGGTTTTAAAAGCTCTCGGACAAAGATTGAGCCAAAGCATTTTGCTGGTCTGTACCCTGGCGTTCATTGGTCTGCTAAGTCTAGCGATAGTACCTAGTCAGGCTGCTTACGCAGGTCAAGACAGAACTCAGGCGCCGCCAGAAGCTAAAATTACTGACCCCGCAGAAAGTTTCGAGGATCTGAATCCCCAAGCAGCTTACGAAGAAATAGTCAAAACCTCTCAAAATCCTGCAAAGGTCGAGAAAGCTTACGACGAAAGCTTAAAGGAGTACAAGGGAGAACACCCGCAAGAAGGCATAGTTCAAAAAGCTGAAGATTTGATCGAAAAGGTAACGGGCAACTAATAAATCAAGAGATTTATATCTAACTCAAGTTGCTGGTAAATACACAGCTTCCGTGAGTAAACAATTGAGCCGAACTCAGAACTCACTTGAACATAATTATCTAGGGTGCGCCTCGGCGCACCTGATCGCTTTATAGTAGCGTGTAAAACTACTTTTTGAGTCCAGAACTATTTTTTCGTTTCCCTGCTCTTTAAGCTAGCAGATTCATCCTCAAGGAAGATGAATAGATATGAGTTTAAAAGGTAAATTTAATAAGAGTTACAGTTAGATAAAAGGAAAAAAATATCATGAGCGATGACAAAAAAACGGTACATGAACCTGATGCTAACCTAGACCCGATTTCCGGGGAAAAGGGAGCTCATCCAGTCGCAACGGGTATTGGTGCGGCGGGTGCGGGTGCTGCAGGTGCTGCGATCGGCGGTGCCATCGGCGGGCCTGTAGGAGCAGTGGTAGGCGCTGTGGTGGGTTCGTTTGGCGGCGGTTTAGTGGGCAAAGGTGTGGGCGAGGCGATCGACCCCACGGTAGAAGAGGCTTACTGGCAAAGCAACTACAGTTCCCGTCCTTACGTGGACACTAGCGCGACTTACGAAGACTATCAGCCTGCATACCGCACGGGTTATGAAGGATACAGTCGCTATGGCGCTACGGGTAAGAAATACCACGAGATCGAAGACGATTTGCGGCGCGACTACGAAACAAATCGCGGTAAGTCTAAAGTGACTTGGGAAAAAGCTCAGCCCGCCACGCGCGACGCTTGGGATCGGGTGGAACGCGCTGTACCCCGCGACATTGACAAAGAGCGCCGCTAAGGGCTTACGCCAAGTATTTTTCAGTCTTGGACGCACACAAACTCAAGCGTTCCGGTTATTTTTAGCCGGGTACCGGAATGGAGGGAAGTGTTTGATAAAAAAAAACCCGGCTGCTGCGTCTTGGACTGTTGTTGATAGGTGGCACAGTTTTTAACGCGAGTTTAGCGAAGTTTTTGGGGATTTTCAGCCCCTCTCTACATCGGAGAGGGTATTTTTATGCTCCGTTAAAATCGCATTTTTCCGCACGATTTTTATTTCACAGGGCTGTTCGCTGTGAGAACTCGCTATAGACGTAGAGCCTTTGCTGTGCGTGAGTTTCGCACTCCTAAAAAATGCTTTTTACAAAATCGGGATGCTTCCGTTTGAGATTAACATTTTTTTTTAACTATTAGCCTTAAAATTAAACTTATTCAGGACTGAGGCATCGATCGCATATTTCTGTCATTGTTCGCGATGCGCTTTCTTCAATCGCAGCCGGATCGTAAAGCGTCGGTTGCTTCAAGTCGGATAATTGTTAATCTAAATCCTCTCATTCAAAATTGGTATTACTTGTGGATGAAATGTTGGAAAGAGCTTGGACACTCAAGCAAAATTTAATTGACTTTGTGCTGGATGCTGAGGGAGAGTTGGCGGTAGCTTTGGAAGCTTATGCTGCAGCTCGATCGACCGGCGAGCGCTACGATATTGCTCAGCAAAATCAAGTGATTGACAGTTTTACCATCGAAGGTAAAGTCGGAGACAAAACGCCGATCGACCTATTTGTCGAAAGTCAGCCGGATTTAACCGAGAGCGATCGTAGCTTGCTCGAAAGTTGGGAGCACAGAAGCTTCACTGGCTTATTTGAAATCACTCAAGTTTCCCCCGACAGGTTTGAACTGATGAACTGGCTGACGGCTAAGCACTACGTTGTCAAGCCCAACAGTCCTAATTTTCTTGCAGAAATGTCTCGCTTTAAGTTAGGAGAAATCTTGCTGGCTCGGATTTCTCCCCTTACCGATGACTGGTGGGTACTTTCGAGCTCTCCCATCCTGAAGGGGAAATTGGGTAAGCCGAAGTTGGCGGTGGCGATCGGCAATTTCAAGCAAAATCACAAACAGAACCTGTACAGCGATGCGCCGGAATTGTTAGAGCAAGCTTGGGATTCGGTAGAAAAGTACCACGAAGATTTTACCGAATTTTTTGGCAGCGAGGAAGTTACGCTATCGGGATATCACCTGAATAAACAGTTGGCTGAATTTCAGGAATTTATCACTAAAAAACGCCTAGCTGATATCGGCATTGATGAAAATAAATCTCTGGCGGATATCGTTGAAGATGCCGGAGTCGATCGAGAAGAAGTCAAAGCAGCCGCCATCGCCGCAGCAGGTGCTGATGCTAAAGCAGTTGAGGTAATGCTCGACAGCAATGCTAGTTCAAAAATGGTAATGCCGAAAGTCGAATTGCCCGATCGCTTCAAGAAAGCCGAACAGGTGACAGCACTTTCTCATCCTCGCTGGGGACAAACCTTTTTGTCTACTTACGCTCAATTTACTGCACTGCTAGCAGCCGAAGACTTTTCAACCGTTCCCGGTTACGAAAAGCTAGTGCGTAACTATCTCGAAGATCCTGCAATTAATGTCTGGATTTGGCAACGGTTAGCTAAAGTTAATCCAGCGAAATTAGAACAAGTTTTGCAAACTGTATTGGAACGTACAGACTTTCATATCGATCGCGATTTAGATGCCTTGCTGCAAGAGTTTAAAAAACCCTTAGAACCCGAACTCCCGGAAATTGCCAGCGTTCCCGTGCACCTGCACAACTTATTTCAGGAAGCTTTAGGCGAAGTTAATAAGTCAAAGTCTAAACCGCAGGAGAAAAAGAAAAGCTCTAAAGGCTTTAAATCCTAAGCAACCGAGTTTGTGGCATACTCACAGCTAACTGTGAGCTTATTGCCCGGTAATATCACTCAAATAGCTTTGCAGTCAGGACTTTAGTTTTTCTTCACCGCGATCGAAAAAACTGAAGTCCTCACTACAAACACTTTTTTTAATCTTCAACTTGTCGGACAGCCATGCGTTGCAGCGGCAGGCTGAGTATGCTAGAAGCAGTTAACAAGTAAGAAAGAACAGTAGTCAGCTTTAAACTGAGCAATAACCAGCTATCCTCTTGTAGGTGAAGTTTCAGCCCGAAAAAAGAGATGCAGTACACTATCCAGTAAGTAAAGCTCATCTTGATTAGAATTTCTTCGCTCAAAGTGCGAGCGTCCGTTGGCTGCGAGTTGCGATTATCACCCAGCAGGACTAGACCCGCAATAGAAGCCACAAAAGAAACCATAACGAGATAGTCATGCCAGTTAAGCTCAACCATTTCTAAACTCCGCTTTTATCCGAATTTTTGGAATCAGACATCAGTCTAAAGGATAAGTTTTCCCGGTCAAAGCAATAGTTACAAATTGAAACAGCCGCAGTTACAAATCGCAATGAAAATCAACCGCAACCACCAGCCACAGGCTCGTTTAGTCAGTCGCAAAGGACAATTGCCCTTAAATATTGTCAAGTTGGGAGTACCGCGCCTGCATTTTGCCGACCTCTACCACAGGCTACTAACTCTTTCTTGGCCGCGATTTTTCATCCTGATTTGTCTCTCCTATACAGTCACAAATTCTTTATTTGCCTTAGCTTACTTGGCGGGAGGAGATTGCATTGCTAACGCGCGGCCGGGTTCTTTCCAAGATGCTTTTTATTTCAGCGTGCAAACAATGGCGACGATCGGCTACGGCGCTATGTATCCGCGCACGGATTACGCTAATACTCTAGTCGCGATCCAAGCACTTTTTGCTTTGTGGGGAGTGGCGATGGTGACGGGACTGGCTTTTTCGAGATTTTCCAGACCAACAGCTAGAGTTATCTTCAGCCGCGTAGCTGTGATCGCTCCTTTCAACGGCGTTCCGACTCTGATGTACCGCACGGCAAATCAGCGTTTCAACCAAATTTTAGAAGCGCAGCAGCGAGCTACTTTGATCCGTGACGAGGTAACACCGGAAGGAGAATTTATGCGGCGTTTTTACGATTTGCAATTGGTGCGAAGTCACTCTCCGGTTTTTGCCTTAACTTGGACGGTTATGCACGCAATTGAGGAGAGCAGTCCTTTGTACCAACTTACTGCCAAAGACTTGATGGATCAGCAAGCGGAAATTGTAATTACGTTAACAGGAATTGACGAAACAGTTTCGCAAACTATTCACGCGCGACATTCTTTTGTGGCATCTGAAATTATGTGGAATATGCGGTTTGTAGATATTTTTTTGAAATCGGCGACGGGAGGGCGGGTGGTTGATTATACTCGGTTTCACGATGTGAAGCCTGTTGAATGAAAGTTTTAAGTTACATTGTTCTCGGGTTTGGTGTGCAGTCCGCTAGGACTGGTAATTAAATATATTGAATACAATTTGGGATGGTAAGTGCTAGAATAGTTTGAAGATTGACAAAACCTATATTTTTTTTACTACTTAGTACGAATAACGAATATGACACTAAAAGAATTACAACCGCAACTCCTTGCATTAACTTCCGAAGAAAAAGCTCAAGCTATACAATTACTAGCTCAAAGTTTAAGCAATTTTTGGTCGGGAATTCAAAAGACTCCTGGTGTAATGGGTGGCGAAGCCTGTATCAGACAAACGCGGATTCCTGTTTGGCTGTTGATAAGTTATCGGCGTCAAGGTGCTAGCGATGCTCATATTTTAGAAGGTCATCCCGATCTCAGTGCTGCCGATTTAGTAAATGGTTTTGCTTATGCTGAGGCACACGTTGATGAGATAGACCGAGCAATTAGAGAACAAGAAGAGGCATAAGCTGTGGCGCGTATTTATGCAGATGAACAATACCCTCTTCCGGTCGTAAAACTACTGCGTAATTTGGGGCATGATGTCCTTACAGTTCAAGAAGCGGGGAATGCCAATCAAAAGATTCCTGATGAAGAAGTTCTAGCTTTTGCTGTTAGCACGAATCGCGCAATTGTGACACTAAACCGACCAGATTTTATTCGACTGCAGCAGGTTAAGTTCTGACCATAATGGGATTATTGTATGCACGAGCGATCAAAATTGGCAGCGGCTGGCTGCGCGGATTAATGAGGCTATTTCTAATCTGGAAACTTTGAGAGGTATGCTGATTCGAGTTAACCGTCCGTCGGACTGAATATAAGTGATAGAATACATCGAGTCTGAAATTAACTTATACTATGCGAATAATTCATACTGCTGACTGGCATTTAGGGCGACGTTTTCGAGGGATCGATCGCACTTCCGAAATTGCGATCGCCCTCGAACAGATTTTGAAGCAAGCAAAAGCCTTGGATGTCGATGCTGTGCTCGTTGCCGGCGACATTTTCGACGTGCCCAACCCCACCGCTTACGCCGAACGCATTGCTTATAACTTTTTCTGCGAACTCCAAGCTGCAGGAATTCCCGCAATTGCGATCGCCGGTAATCACGATTCGGCATCCCGCATCGACAGCATCGCGCAATTGCTTTCCCTCGCCGGTGTTCGCGCTTTAGGCAAACCCAGGCTTTCCGCAGACGGCGGCACGATTACTCTCAATACAAAAAGCGGTAAACTTTGTGTGGGAGCAATGCCTTTTGCTTCTGAACAAAGACTGTTAGATGCTAATTCTCTGTGGCAGTCTGGCGATGCCGATCGCCGCAAAGATTACCGCGAAATCGTAGCATATTTAATCGAAGATTTAACCAGGGATTTTAGAGACAATACTGTCAATATTCTCATGGGACATATGAGCATTGACGGCGCTCGATTGGCAAAATCGGAAGTCGCTTATTACACGCGAGAAAAATACCTGCTGTCAGCGCAAACTCTGCCCCCGGAAGCTCAGTATGTTGCCCTCGGGCACATCCACATTCACCAGCGGATTTCTGAGACTTCTCCCGCTTATTATTCCGGTTCTTTGATTCAGTTAGATTTTGGAGAAGCGGAACAGGAAAAAGGATTTTGCTTGATAGAAGTTGAGCCGGGAAGTCAGGCCAAGGTGGAATTTAAGCCTGTGGCTTGCCACAAGCCCTTAAAAGTGCTTAAATGTCATAACGACAATCTTGATGAAACTTTACAAGCTCATCAGTATCATCCGGGTTTCTTGAAAGTAATTGTCGAACTGGACAGTCCGCAAATCGGACTTGCCGATCGAGTGCGTCAAATTTGTTCTCAAGCGCTGTTAATTGAACCGCGCTATCCAGATGCAGCGCTAGAAGCAACAGAAATAACTAATATCGATCCCAATAATTTCGATCCGGCAGCAGAGTTTTGCAACTATTATCAAAACCGCTTGGGAACGACACCGAAACCTGCAGTATTGGAGGAATTTCAAAACTTGTACAAGAAGTTTAAAGAAACAGTTAATAATTAAATGGGTAAAAAGATACAATCTACACTCTCAAATTTCACATAGTTTTTAACTGGTTCCCAGGCTCCGTCTGGGAACCAATATCCAGAGGCTCTGCCTCGCGCTTAAATAGGAAAATTCGAGGCAGAGCCTCCGGATCTGTTTTACCAGGCAGAGCCTGGTAAAGAGTAACAATCTAAAACCCCAAAACCCAAAATCTAAAATCAGTATGCGTCCACTCGAACTTATTCTCGAAGGATTTACCAGCTTCCACCGCGAACAGCGTTTAGATTTTTCTCAACTCGATTTGTTTGCAATTACTGGTGCTACAGGTGCGGGCAAATCTTCACTGTTAGATGCCATGACTTACGCTCTTTTTGGCACTACTACTCGCAGTGGCAAACAAGTAAGTGATTTGGCAAGTCAAGGTAGCGAAAATTTAAAAGTGCAGTTGCGTTTTGCTGTGGGTTCGGCACAGTATCGGGTGACGCGGAGGTGGCGTTTTCGTCCGAAATCTCCCGAAAATAAGGTGATTTTGGACAACTGGCAAAATGGTCAATGGGAAACTTTGGGAACGAGTATTGTTGCTGTTCAAAATACCATTGAACAGATTTTAGGAATGGATTTTGATACTTTTACGCGAGCAATTGTTCTGCCTCAAGGCAAGTTTGATGAGTTTATTAAAGGGGATACTTCAAAACGTCGGGAAATTTTGCGGCAGCTAGCAGGATTTGAGATTTTTGAGCAGATGCGGAAGGAAACAAATGAGCTCGCAAAGTTGCTAAAACAGGAACGGGAAATGGTGGAAAGGCAGCTAGCGGATTTAAGTGCGCCGACGGCTGATGAGGTGGCTCAAAGACGATCGCAACTTTTGATTTTAGAGCAGCAGTTGCCTGAGTTCGATCGCACCGTTATGAAAGCTCAGAAGGATTTAGATGAAGAGGAACAGCTATTTTCGCAAATTGCTCGCTGGCAAGAGCTGCAACAAGAACTGGCTAAATTAAATGCTAATTCTGCAGAGGTGACAATTTTAGCTCAGCGTTTAGAAAGAGCGCAAGCTGCCAATCATTTACAGGGAGATTGGGCTTTAGTGCGATCGGCTCGCAGTCAGTATGAAACTGCCGAAAGTGCCTCGGTGGCAGCGCGAAAGCATTTAATTAAAGCTCGCTTTGAGCTGGCAGTAGAGCAGCAGAAACTTGACGCAGCCAAAGCCAAAGAAGAGGTACTAGCGCCACAAATTAAGGCTCGCGAAGATGCTCTAGCTGCTGCTAAAGTATATGAAGAACAGCGCGCTCAATTAGAAAAAGAAGTGGCGCTTGCCCAAAAAATTCAACAGGAAAAACTCCGCTTTTTTATGGCAGCAGATAAAGATCTGCAAGCTGCTAACACTAAAATTCAAGGCGCGGGTTTTCGAGTTACTCAAGCAGCGGCACAGCTCGCACAGTATGCGCCGGGAGGAAAGCGTTTAGAGCAATTGCAGCAAATTTCACCCTTATTGATGGAAATTCAGCTAATTACCAAGCAGCAAAATACTCAGCAAGAACAGTTGGATAAATCTCTGGGCCAGAAGGAAAGCGCTCAAAAAAATTATGTGGAGGCTACTAGTAATTTAGAAGCCGTTGAACTCAGGCTAAAAGAGTGCGCCCGCGAGTTAGAAGTGGCGGAAACTGCTAATGCGGAAGCGGCACGTTTAGAGAGTGTTGCTGCTATTAGAATGTCGCTGAATTCTGGCGATACTTGCCCGGTGTGCGGGGGGGTGCATCCTGAGAGCGAGAGCCTCCCTCCTTTGCCAGATTCTAATATTGTCGATGTCGCTGATTTGCGGCGGAAATTTGCGGCGGCAAATCAGATTTTTCAAGATGCTCAAAGGTTGCTGGCGGAGGGAAAAAGTACAGCTTCAGCTTGCCAGCAAAAAGAGTCAGAAATTGCTCAAATGCTGGAATTAACGGGGAATAGAGTTGCCGAATTGCAGCAGCAAATTACTCAAGTTCTGGAAGATTCTCAGTGGGAAAGCTTGGGGTTGCAGCAGGAGTTGGCAATCCTTAAAGAGAGCGATCGCCAATACCGCCAAACCGAACAGCAGTTCCAACTGGCATCATTGGAATATGATAATTTTCAGGAAAGATTTAATATGGCGGTGGCGACTCAAGCAGCTAAACAGCAGGAATATCAAGATGCGATCGCCGAATCAGACCGCCGCCAGCAGCAGTTCCAAAGTTGTGTAAATGCGCTTTATCAAATTACGGAATATCAACCTTATGCTAATTTAGCAAAAGTCTTAGAACAAGACAAGCAAGACTTGGCAAATCTGCTTAAAGTGGCCGAAAAATCATATCAAACTGCTCAAAATAAGGTTATTCAAGCAGCAGAGAGAGAGCAACAAGCTGGAGAGGCTTTTGGGCAAGCCCAAGCCCAGAAACAGCAGCTAAACCTGGATTGGTCAGCAAAATTAACGGCGGCTGATTTCACAGAAGAGACATTTTTAGCAGCGGTTGCGACAGTTAAAGAACAATCTGAATGGGAAAATGCTATTCGCTCTCACCGCGAATCAAAAATTCAGTTAGAGACGCGGGCGAAAGATTTGAGCGAGGCGATCGCAGGCAGAACTACCGATGAGAATACTTTAGCACAAGTGCGATCGGCAAAACATACCGCCCAAGAAAACCTCAAACAAGCCAACAACAATCGCGCCGAACTTTTAGCTTGGATTCAAGTAGCAGCCCAAAATCTCGAACAAGCCGAAAGACTGTCACAGCAAATCACAAATTTCACCGAACAAGAGCAAACTTATCACACCTTAGCGCAGAACCTCAAATCCAACGAATTTCAATCCTACATTTTAGAACATTTAGAAGCAGAATTAGTCGGCAGCGCCACCTTAATTTTGCAAGAATTAACCGAAAATCGCTACAAACTAAAAAACCAAGACGGCGAATACTGGGTAGCAGATAATTGGAACGGTGGCGAAGCGAGACGAGTGCGAACCCTTTCCGGCGGCGAAACCTTTGCAACTTCCTTATCAATGGCTTTAGCTTTGTCAGAAAAACTGTCTCAAGGAACTCACTTGGGCAGCTTATTTCTTGATGAAGGATTTGGCACTTTAGATACCGAAACTCTCGAAAGCGTTACTCAAATTTTAGAATCTTTGCGGCAGCGAGACAGGCTGATTGGAGTGATTACCCACGTTCGAGAATTGGGCGAAAGATTGCCCGCACAAGTTAAAGTGTTTAAGTCGCCGCAAGGTTCTAAAATAGAATTACATAGATCCTGAAGCGGAGAGGCGAGTGCGTGAAATAGTAAACTTGCTTCAGGACGTACATTATCACGAAACCTGCCCTACAATTACCTATAATATATGATGAAAAATCACGCGACTCGGATGCAATCGGTACAGTCGCCCATAATTCCAGTAGTTGGAGAACTGATTCGCCAAAATCCGGGAACGATATCATTAGGACAAGGCGTAGTTTACTACAATCCGCCACAAGAATCATTTGACAAAATTCCCGAATTCTTTGCAAATCCCGACAATCACAAATACAAAGCGGTCGAAGGAATTCCACAATTACAGGATGCAATCGCAGCCAAACTAAAAACCGATAACGACATAGAAATTAATAGCAAAAACTGCATTGTCGTTACCGCCGGCAGCAACATGGGATTTACCAACGCCATTCTCGCCATCACTTCGGCGGGGGACGAAGTTATTATCCAATCACCTTATTACTTCAACCACGAAATGGCGACAATCATGGCAAATTGCCGACCAGTCATAGTAGAAACCGACGCCAACTATCAACTTAACATCGATGCTATAAAAAAAGCAATTACCGACAAAACGCGAGCCATAGTTACCATTTCACCAAATAATCCCACTGGTGTTGTTTATTCGGTCGAAGCACTCCGGGAAGTTAACGAAATTTGTCGCCAGCACAACATCTATCACATCAGCGATGAAGCCTACGAATATTTTACTTATAACGGCGTAAAACACTGTTCGCCCGCCGCTTTTCCCAACAGCAGCGAACATACAATTTCTCTGTTTAGCCTCTCCAAAGCCTACGGTTTTGCGAGTTGGCGGATCGGGTATATGGTAATACCAGAACACTTGCTGGTTTCTGTGAGAAAGATTCAAGATACCATCTTAATTTGTCCGCCCGTAATTTCTCAGTATGCAGCCCTGGGAGCCTTGCAAGTTGGTAGAGGTTACTGCGATAATTATGTAAGGGCGATCGCATCCGTGCGCCAACTCGTATTAGACGAACTCAATACCATCCAAAATTTGTGTACAATTTCCCCTGCCTGCGGAGCTTTCTACTTTTTCTTGAAAGTTGATACTGAACTCGATACAATGGAATTAGTAGAAAAATTAATTCGTGAATATCGCGTAGCCGTGCTTCCCGGTACAACATTCGGCATGGATAGCGGCTGCTATTTGCGGGTTGCTTATGGTGCTTTGGAAAAAGCAACCGCCACCGCAGGTATTAGGAGATTAGTTAAAGGTTTGAAGACAATTTTAAACAAGTAAAATAGGAAATTTAAAAATGGTTGCCACTAACTTAAAAGCAAATACAAAGATTCAAGATACTTCCGCTTCAAAACTGGCAGATTTGCGCGATTTGATGGCAGATTACGACTTAGATTGCTATTACATCCCAGCGGTTGACGAACATTTAAATTTATCAGTTCCAGCAGCCAAGCAGCGACGAGCTTGGATGTGCGGTTTTACGGGTTCCGCTGGTGATTTGTTGGTTGGCAAAGATTCCGCTTGGTTGTTTGTGGATTCCCGCTATTACGAACAAGCCGAATTGCAAGTCGATACTGGAATTATTCAAATATCGAAACTCGGCTTAGAAGGAAATTTAACCTTAATTGAAACTTTAGAAAAACTGGCTGTAGAATCGACCGAAAAATCAAGGAAAATTCGCATGGGTTTTGACCCGTTTACTGTAGCGACAGAGCAATATCAAAATTGGGTGAAAAAATTTGCAACTGCGGAGATTGATCTCATACCAATCCGGGAGAATTTGACAGACAAAGTGCGATCGCAAACTCCTTGGCAAACAGCAGAGACTTTACCCGCGATTGATGCAGAACCCATATTTAGCTTACCTGTATCCCTGACAGGAGAAACCGCCGCCGAAAAATTAGCCAGAGTTAGGGAAGCGATGCAAAAAGCCAATATCGATGTGCTTCCGATTACCAACTTGAATCAAATAGCGTGGCTGTTCAATCTCCGAGGCTCGGATATTCCCCACATTCCCATTTTCATATCCTATGCCATTGTTACCACAGATTCAGCGTTTTTGTTTACAAATCCCGAACGAATTTCACCAGAAATCAAGCAAGAATTGCGGGCGGATGTAACTTTGCTTCCCTACGCCGACTATCCGCATACATTAGAAACTTGCGTAAATTTGCCACATAAAGTTCGGGTACTTTTAGACCAGAAACACAGCACAGCAGGCACGTACCAGTTAATATTAAACCATCAAGAAGCGCAGTTATACAACATCGAAATAGTTTTTGATACTCATCCAGTAGAAGGGATGAAAGCTCGCAAAAATCCGGTTGAAATCGAGCAGATGAAATCAGCAAATTTCAAAGCAAGCCGAGCGAAAACTTTGGCTTTAAAGTGGTTGACAGAACAGCTAGAAAATGGTAATGTAGTGACAGAGTTTGATGTCAAAGAAAGCATCGAAAAATTTTACCAGCAAGAAACAGATTTTCAGACTTTAACTTTTAGAACGATCGCCGGTGCGGGAGCCAATAGCTCGATCGTACATTACGGAACCCCCAGCCCTGAAATAACGTTAAAGCCGGGGGAACTGCTGTTATTGGACTCAGGGGCGCAATATTTAGCAGGTACAACCGACGATACGAGAACAGTAAGTATCGGAGAACCGACGGCGCTACAAATAGAACACTACACAACAGTGTTAATCGCGCACATCAACTGTGCAATGCAGCAATTCCCCAAAGGAACAACGGGAGCGCAATTAGATGCGATCGCCCGCGCGGTATTATGGCAACAACAACTAGACTACGGACATGGTACAGGGCACGGAGTCGGCGCGTTTTTAGCCGGTCACGAAGGGCCAAACGGCATCAGCAAATCTGTGCAGTATCCCCTGGAAGCCGGAATGGTAACTAGCATCGAACCGGGATATTACGAACCGGGATGGGGCGGAATTCGCATCGAAAATCTCTATGTTGTCAGGGAAATGCCATCAAAAAACGGTACGGTTTGGTACGGATTTGAAACGCTGACGTATATTCCGTTTGAGCGCAAATTGATTAATGTCGATCGGCTGTCAAAGACTCAACTAGCATGGTTGAATAATTATCATGCTGCTGTAGTCGAGAAACTGGAACCCGTACTTGATGCAGCAACAATTGAATGGTTGAAAACAGCCTGCGCTGCGTTAGGTTAAGCCTTGTAATTTGTCGCACATTTAACTTGTGCACCTATTTTTCGGGAAACTCTTGTGGGGTGGGCACGCGAGCCCGCCCCAAAGGTACAAAATAGCACATATCAGATAGGGACACGGCACTGCCATGTCCCTACTGTATTTAATCCGATATTTAATCCGATTGAAAACTGCTATAAAGCTGGTGACAGGATTTGAACCTGCGACAGGCTGATTACAAATCAGGTAGCTTTAACTACTTTTAAGGTAAACAAACGCCTGGAAGCTTTACTAGATACCCTCTGTCCAAGAAACTGGGTATGAGGCGGGTATGAAATTTACCCATACCCAAAATTATGTTCATCAACCAGGATAACACTAAAGATGGTGTAGTAGCTAAGTACGGTAAGGTGTCGGTAGAGCGATTCCAAGGTAGCTATCGTATTCGCTGGCGGTTCAATGGTCAGCGTTACGTGATAACCGTCGGTAAAGCTGATACTGATACTACTCTCAAGGTAGCCAGTGCTAAGGCTCAAGAAATCAACAGCGATATCCTAATGGAACGCTTCGATGAGAGTCTAGCTAAATATTCTCCTAAACACGCACAAGCACTAGCACCTGTACAACGGGTAACTAAGGTTAATCTAGCTGATGTTTGGGAACACTACAAGGAAGCCAATCTACAGCGAGTAGCTAAAACAACTCAAAAAAAAGACTGGAAAGAAGTAGAGAGGTGCTTAACTAAAGTTTCCAGTGAAGCTCTTGACCTTGACAATCCTCACTTACTATTGCAGGAATTATTGGAGCATTACAGTTCCAGCACCCTAAAAAAAGCAATTGCTAACATCAATGCTGCCTGCAACTATTCTGTTGAGACTAAATTAATCAGTGATAATCCCTATCACAATCTCAAAAAGCAACTGCCTAAAGGACAAAAAAGTAAACGTTCTAAAGAATGCTTTGAGCCTGAAGAAGTTAGAGGATATCTGAATCAAGATAATTTTCTCAATCGGCAATGGCGTCCTGTAGTAATCAAACTGTACCAGTCTGGAAAAATTAGCCAATACCTACCCTGTTATAATCTTCGGCACTCATTCATCACTCGCTTAATTCGCGATGGTTATGATCCATCTACCGTAGCAGCACTGGTAGGCAATAGTCCTCAAGTTATTCTAGACCATTACCTAGCAGCTAAGAAGGATTTAACCTTACCTGAGTTGTAAGTGTCGTAAATAAAACAGAAAATCAAGAGGATAGAGGCGAAAAACTTCTATCCTTTTCATTGATGTGCGTTGGTACGGTTTACCGAACATCATCAAATACGGTTATTTCTACCTTACTTACTCTGTCGATTCAATTAAGGACTTTCTATAATGAGTAATAGGTAAACACTGAACCTTGACAATTTAGGAGTCTCTTATTTTCTTGTCTTATCAGCAAGAACTTAGAGATTCTAGGTTTCTAGCGATTTTGCTATGGCAATCTCCGTTAGAACATTTTCGGGGTGTTTATATGATTTTTTTCTCTATATTTTTGACTATTTTTTAATATGACGAATTACCAAGGAACCAAAGCAATTATTGCTAATAACTTTGCTGATCAGTTAAAGCTTAACAAAGTCACCAAGGATATTTACTTGGAGGGAGAACTATTTGACTTACCTAAGTTTAGGTATCAGGTTTCTCTCCAGCATAATACAGTCCTAAAAAATGATAAGTATATCTATGAACTAGCCCACATCTACGCTAGTAAAAATCTCTTCTCTCCCTTAGAGGATTACTTAAGTGAATGCGAGTCTAAGTTCCCAGATATAGACTACAAAGATGTTTTTAGAGAGCTTAATGAGAAAGTCCTACATATTGACCCTGATGCCTTAGAAGGAGTATTTTTACCTAAGACTTTAGTAGGTGCAGTAGCTAGAGTATTTCAGCCCGGTTGTCAATTTGATACTGTACTTATACTTAAAGGTTCTCAAGGGTTTTATAAGACTTCTTTCTTCAAAGCATTAGCAGGAGAGGACTTATTTACTTCTATGACTTTGCAAGCTTATAGCAAAGATGAACAGATGGTTTGCAATCAGGGCTATTTCATTCTAAACAGCTTCTTCAAAACGTCTAGACCATAGCCCGCGAGCCGTTGTGCCTGTGCCATAT